>JAJFFE010000258.1 GCA_021776775.1 Planctomycetota bacterium
AAGGCGCCGAGGACGCGGTCCAAGAGGCCTTCGTAGCGCTGCTTCGCCTGCAAAGCGAAGCAGAGCGAATCGACTCGATCTCCGCGTGGCTCTTCCGCGTAACCCGCAATCGAGCCCTCGACATCGTCAAGAAGGAGACACGTATGCGACAACGTGAAGGGGCCGCCGCTCTCGCCGAAGTAGTGCCCCCACCCGAATGCCCGACCGAAGCTCGCGAAGAAGAGCAACTCGTCGTTACCGAGCTGGCTTCGCTCGACGATCAGACTCGCGAAGTGATGCTCCTCAAGATCCGCGAGGGGCACTCGTACCGAAAGATCGCCTCGATTACCGAACTAAGCCTCGGCCAAGTATCCAAACTCATACATCAAGGACTCGACCGCGTTGCCAGCGCCCTCCGAGCGCAAGGAGCTACCAAGTCATGAACGACACCAACCAGAACCGCCCCGACCTCGAGGAATTGCTCACGCTCTACGTGCTGGGCGAGATCGACGCAGACGATCGACGAGTCGTCGAAGAGAACTTGCTGTCGAACCCCGAGTACCGTGACCAGCACGACGCGTTGCGTGAGGCTACTGCGCTCATCGGCTCGGTCGATTCGAGCGCGCCCCGCCTAGATGCCGCCCGTCGAAGCGTCATCTCGAGCGAGCTTCAACCGACGTCGACGACCAGCTCTGATCGGCGTTGGACCGGTATCGCGGCAGCCATGCTGCTCTTCGTCACCTTGGCCATCATCACGCGAACCGAATTTCTTTCGACTACACCAGATCCGTCGATGGCCAAGTCCGGAGACTCCGAGTCTTCGACCGAGGAACGGCACGATAGAGTTTCCGGTTTGCAACGATCCATCAACGAATCGATCGCCGCCACTCAGAAGAACAGTGACCCGAGTGTGGTCAAGGCCGTCAAGGGCATGGTCACAGCAGATCCGTCACTCGCGCCGCAGACGCCCGTCGCGGTACAGACACCCATCAAGACGCCGGCGATCAAGGCAGGAGATGCCAAGAAGGTGCTTAGTGCGGTCTATCGAAATGCGCCATCCACTGTCACGTTCTTCGGGACCGAGCGAACCAATGGTGGCTCCCCGAGCGATCTGTACGCGCTCTCGAATCATGGTGCTCGGGGCTATGTCGACAATCTCTCGGCCGGCACAGTCCAGTTCTCGGAACATTTCGAGGTCTTCGACCAAGACGTCGGAAGCATCCTCTCAATAGATGCCATCACTCCCGAGCTACGGGCAACTCTGGGCGCCAAACGGGAATTCTTGGGCCTCGAACTAGACGACGCACAGACGAATGCGCTCACTATCGGGAAGAACGAGTTCGGATTCTTTGTCGACACTCCGATCGTCCTCAACGACGACGCTGCTCTTATCGAATATAGCTACTCGCTCGCTCAACTTCCGCAAGCAAGCGGCGTCGTCACGCGAGTCTCTCCCGTGGGCGCCGTGACGCTCTCGATCGACGCAGCGTCCATTTCCAAGGTTCACGTCGGTCACCCGTTCGAGGTCTTCCGTGGTGGTCAGAAGATCGGAACGGTGGACATCACGGAAGTGAAGGACGGTATCGCGACCGGAACGATTGCTCAAACCGAGCCAGGCCAATCGTTCCGAATCGGAGACGGAGCGAAGACGTCTCAGCAAGCGTGGCGTGACGCTTACGAGAAGATGCTCGAAGCTCAACGGAAGAAGAAGCTCGACGACTACTTGGGCCGGTTCAAGCGTCGTGACGGCGAAACCCCGTCGATGATGCTCTTCCGTTACTGGGGCGACAATCCGTTCATCGAGACCGCCACGGACGCGCTTTCGACCTTCGGCATGGACGTCGACACCGCGAGCTACACGCTGACCCGACGCTACTTGGAAGGCGGCAACCTGCCTCCCAAGGCGGCGGTTCGAACCGAAGAACACGTCAACTACTTCTCTTCGAACCTGGCCGCGCCAACCGAAGGAACGTTCGGGGTCTACACGGAACTGGCGCCGAGCTACTTCGCTCACGCCAAGGACGGACGTCGGGTCCAACTGCTGAAGATCGGGGTGAAGGCGCGCGAAGTTGACGCAAGTCAACGCATGCCGCTCAGCCTGACCTTGGTCATCGACGTGTCGGGCTCGATGAAGAACGAGGGACGTCTGGAATTGGTCAAGCAGGCCATCGCCGCGATCCTCTCGGAGCTCACGCCGCTCGACACCGTGTCGGTCGTAAGCTTCAACACTAACGCTCGCGTCGTGATTCAGCCCACCTCAGCCAAAGAGCTGGAGACGATCGCGGCTGCCGTGCGCACTCTGACACCGGGCGGTTCGACCAACGTCGAGCACGGCCTCAAACTCGGGTACGAGTTGGCCAATCGCGAAGTAGCGGAAGACCGCAACAACCGCGTCGTGCTGTTCTCGGACGGTGTTGCCAACGTCGGCAACGTCAACGCACAAGCGGTCCTCGGGTCGGTTGCCGAAAACCGGGGCGAGGGGATCTACCTCAACACGTTCGGCGTCGGCATGGGCAACCACAACGACGAGCTGCTCGAGCAGCTCGCCGACCGCGGCAACGGCCAGTGCGCCTACGTCGATTCGTTCAAGGAAGCGGTGCGCCTCTTCAAGAACGGTCTCGCTGGGGTCTTCGAAACGGTCGCCAAGGACGCGAAGATCCAGGTCGAGTTCGACCCCAAGATTGTGAAGAACTTCCGTCAGATCGGCTACGAGAACCGACAGCTCGCGCATCAAGACTTCCGAGACGACTCGGTCGACGCCGGCGAGGTTCACGCGGGACAAGAAGTTGTCGCCCTGTACGAAATCGAACTCCAAAGCGGCGCCGAAGCGAGTACGGCGTCAGTCGGTACGGTTCGCGTCCGTTACCACGACGTCGCGAGCGGCGAGGTGGTCGAACTCCCGACCACCGCCCCGGCCCCGGCCAAGCACGAGTTCGACGACGCCAGCCCACGGTTCCGACTTGCAGCGTGCGTCGCCGCGTTTGCCGAAGTGCTGCGGGACAGCTACTGGGCAAAGCAAACGACTCTCGCCGAAATTCGTGAAGTCAGCGGGAGTCTCGTCGCACTCGACACTCAGCTCGACGATCGTGTGGCTGAGTTCGTCGAGTTGGTCGGATTCGCAGACACGCTCATCCAGAGACGTCTGTCGAACGTCGACTCGAAGACGGTCGACGAGTACAAGGCGTACACGTATCGGTGCGAAGTTCTCAAGGACGAGTACAAGGAGAACAAATCGGCCGAGCTTCAGGCGAAGATCGAGGCGCACAACGCAGAGATCAAACGGCTGGAGGCCGAACTTCGAGCCAAACTGAACGGATAGTTTCAACCGCTAACGTATTCCATTAGCAGGGCCGCGAGAGACGATCTCGTGGCCCTGTTTTGCATCTCCAGGATTCGAAGCGCGTCGCTGAGAGACATTTTCGTGGGTCGCCTAGCCGAGTCGTGCGTGGCCGCACGTCGAGCACAGGAATCCCAAGCCCGCTCGGTGTGAAGAGATTTTCCGGCCTAGCCGCGACCTCTGCTCTTGATCTCAACTTCCCCCGTGCCGCATCCTCTGCGCTCCTTAGGAAAGGAATCTCCGTGAGCTATCTCGGCAAAGAGACACGATTCACTTGGCTCGGGCACTCCACCTTCCTCATCGAGACGCCTAGCGGTCGACGGGTCCTGCTCGACCCGTGGCTCGAGGGCAACCCGAAGTGCCCGGAGGAGTTCTATGAGATCGACGACATCGACCTGATCCTCATCACGCACGGGCACTTCGATCACATCGCGAGCGTGATCGACGTGGCGAAGCGGACGAGTTGTCGCGTGGTTTGCAATTACGAGATCGGCCATTGGCTCGAATCCAAAGGCGTGGAGAACATCACCTCGATGAACAAGGGCGGCACCGTCGAGGCAGCCAGCTTACAAGTCACGATGACAAACGCCTTCCACTCGTCGGGAATCCAAGACGGCGATGAGATGATTTACGGCGGGGAGCCGGCCGGCTTCGTCGTCGAGACCGAGAACGAGTTCAGCTTCTACATCGCTGGTGACACGTGCGTGTTCGGGGACATGGCGTTGATCGGCGAGCTCCACAACCCGCTGCTTGCAATTCTTCCCATCGGAGATCACTTCACGATGGGGCCGAGAGGCGCAGCCAAAGCCGCACACTTGCTTGGAGTGAAGGTCGTGGTGCCGTGCCACTTCGGCACGTTCGAACTTCTTCATGGGACGCCGGATCAACTACGCGATGCACTCGGAACTCTCCCAATCGAAGTCACGGATCTCGCTCCGGGTGAGACCCTGGAGTGACCTCGCCGGTGCCTCGCTCCGAGCGCGACTGGGTGCTTCTTCATAACCGCGGGTCCAGACGAGCCGACGCAGCGCGCACTGCAACGGAGGCGTTGGCGAACAGCGAGGCAGCCCAGCGAGGACTCGAACTTCATTGGGTCGAGATCACCGACCTCGACTCGATCGACTGGGCTCCGGCTCGACTGATTGCTATGGGCGGCGACGGAACGGTCAACGCAGCGGCGAGTTGGATCGCGGGTCACTCGGAAGAGCGTCGACCGCAGCTGGCGATCGTGCCAGCCGGAACCGGAAACAACTTCGCACGTGACGCGGGGCTGCCACTCGACCCGGTCGACGCGATGCGCCTGGCTCTTTCAGGTGAACACACTCGGGTCCTCGACCTGCTTCGATTCGAGGAGCTTGATTCCGAACAGATCGTGTTCGCGTTGCAAAGCGGATCGATCGGATTTCCAGCTCAGGTCGCCCAACGCTACGACGTGCTTCGCCGCTACCGTCTGTTCCGCTGGCTGTCCGCTCCATTCGGTCAGTACGTCTATCGCTGGATCGGGGCAGCACTGCTCGTCGTGCATGTGACAGCTCAGCTCTTGGGGCGACGAGGAATGCACGCGACCGTTTCCTTCGACGGAGAAACTCTGAAGAGCGAGCTTCTCGCCCTGTTCGTAAACAACGAGCGCTCACTCGGCGGGGACTTCTTTCCGTGCCCCGACGCCGATCCGGCCGACGGAATCGTCGATCTCTGCCTCCTCAGACGAGGGCCGGTACAACGGTATCCAGGGTTGTTCAAGGCCGTGTGCCGAGGCAACCATGTGGGTCGATACGAGGAAGCGGTGTACCGACGAGGCGACGGAGTGATCGATGTAGAGCTCGATCGAGAGATGCCGCTGTTGATCGACGGCGACTTGCCTATGACACCGAAACGTCTCCGCGCCACGCTCTTACCGGCTCACCTCTCCCTAGTGACTCCACCGCCAAACGTATGAGTTACACCGCAGCCGCACCCTGCGCCCTTCTGCCAGCCGATCGGGCTTCCCGGCGGAGCTTCCGCCGCTCGATGGCGTGCGCCTGAAACGCGCGGCCGTCCGGCGAGGTAGTCCTCGATATCGCGAGCAATCAATCGAATCGTCAAGTCGCCGCGGATTCTTTGTAGAGGCTCCAACACCGCGATCACTCTAGCGCGGACCAATGGCGAAACACTCTCCGACGCTGCGAGATCCATCAAGCGATCGATAAGTGCGCGTTGCACCATCGATCGAATCGGACGCAGCCGAGGTGACAGCTCCTTCGCCTCGAACAACGATCGCGTAACGAGTTCGAGTGCCTCAGAGAGGCTAAGCTGCTCGGGATCTCGTGACGCTTGATCGACGAGCCTGGCGCACCGGCTTTCGTTCAACAAACCATCGAAGACAAGCCGTGCGGCCGCGCTGGCGGCCGAGAGGCGATCGAACACGGGTGACATTCCGCTCGAGAACAGTTCACGGTTCCGTGAGTGGCCTGGCGGTCGCGGGGGTAACAGTTCGAGCACGGATTCGGGCAGGTCGAGCCAATCTTCGTTCAAGGCGCTGATCGCATAGACCAGTGCTCGACGCTGGCGATCGGCCGCGATCGGCGAAGGAGGTGCCTGCCCATCGCCGACGCGCCCGTACCGATAGTCGACGCCGCCGATGTTCTTGATCACGGCTTGCAACTGATAGCGGTGGTACAAATAGACCGGAACCAAGACTTCATGAAGAATCGCTTGCGACTGGCCGACCGCGAGGTTTCGCTGACCGAATCGCGAGAGCGCGAGCTGGCGAACGGCGATCGTTTGCTGAAACTCTTCGAGTGGGTCGTCACCGTTGTCCCAGAGATTGGACCACGGTTGTGCCGCGCCCGCCGAACGCGAGTCTGCGTCCGTCACGTAACGGTAACCCGCGCGGATGCCGTCCGTAATCAAACGGTCGAGCTCGACCGGCTCACGCTCCGAGTCGAAGTCTGTGTAGAGATAACGAATGACTTGGACATCCCACGCGCCGACGCCACGTGAGTAGACACCGCTGACATCGAGTTCGCCATCGATCACTCGGACCCAGGGCGCAGGGTAGTCCATGACGGATGAGCGGCCGTTGGTACTGGCGGCGAAGTTGTGGGCGAGGCCAAGCGTGTGGCCTACCTCGTGTGCAGCGAGTTGCTCAATCCTACGAAGCGCGAGAACTACCGGATCGTCGGGCTCGCCCGAGCCTGTCTCTTCAACGCCCAACAGTCCCTCGAACAAGAGTCGATCCTGACGCACGCGCAACGAGCCGAGTGAAACGTGCCCCTTGATGATCTCGCCCGTTCGAGGATCCGTCACCGACCCACCGTACGACCAACCGCGGGTCGAGCGGTGCACCCACTGAATGACGTTGTACCGAACGTCGAGTGGGTGCGCGCCGTCGGGCATCCGCTCGACGCGAAACGCGTCGATGAAGCCTGCTGCTTCGAACGCTTTGTTCCACCACGTCGCACCACGAACCAACGCACCGAAAATAGGTTCCGGCGCTCCAGAGTCGACGTAGTAGACAATTGGGCGCACCGGTCTCGACTTCTCTGCCGAAGGGTCGGCCTTGACCAACCGGTGTCGAGTGACGAACTGGCGCACCAGCGGCTCCGTCAACGGAGCCGCGTAGTCGAGGTAAGCAATCGAGAAAGCGCCACAGCGAGGATCGAACACGCGCGGTCGATAGCCAACGTCGGGCAAGCGAACGAACGAGTGGTGCTGGACCAGCGTGATCGACTCCGGGATCGGAACAGTGCTCCGCACGTTGCGACCGGGCTTGGTGCCGCCGAACGTCAACGTTGCCTCAAGTTCGACATTATCCGGAAACGCCAGGAGCTGCTCAAGGTCGACGGCGCTGCGCTTCGGGTCGAGCTTGTAGCTTCCCTCGCCGCTGGAATCGAGCGTTCGGGCGACAGCGTGGGCGTCGCGTACCAGGAACTCCGTGAGATCCACGAGCACGCGTCCGTCCGGCCCGGTCGCCTTCACTTCACCGCCCCAGAGCACGGATCGCGCGAACGAATCCCGCACCGCCCGGCGCTCGTTGGGGTCATCGCTGGTGGCGCGAAAGGCGAGGTTTGGCACCTCGAATAGGACTCGCTTACCGAGCCTGCGAATCTGCAGAACACGCTCGGAGCCGAGCTGTCCCCTATCGAGGCCAATTGGGTTCGATCCCAAGCCACCTCGGAGCGACTCTACGTAGAGCAACTCGATCATCACCCCACCGTCTCCAGGAGCAGGCAACAACGCGAAAGCGGACCCCTCGTCGTCGGAGACGTAGAGTTCGACGAACCCCGGAACGTGCCGGAGCCCTTCGAGGGCTGCTTCGAACGGGGACTCGTCCTCGTCGCTAACCTGGGAGACTGTGAGCAGAAGCGCAAACGCAAACGGTGCCATGAGGAACCTCCGGGCTAGGATCGGAATTGGACGATGCGTCCTGTGCCGGACGACGAAAGTTCCCATATGGGGTGGTCGCGACACCCAATGTGGGTGGACGCTCTCCGCGAGTTTCGGCACCGGCGACAACGCTTCGGGGAATAGTACGACTATAGATCGCGGCAGCAACTGGACCTAGCGATCTCGTTCGATCCGGGGGAAGAACCGGGGCAGGGTTTGGCCGCCCACTTGCACGGGGAACGGTCCCCACTCCCATTCAATCTTCTTCCCGAGGGGCGGGCACCGATTCGGTGCTCGCCCTTTTTTTGATGCGTCGATCCGGCGGCGCGCGCGGCGCTACCGCGCCCCTAACCGCGGATCAGTACCCGATCCAGGAGCGGCGGTGGTACTGGACCAGCGTGGGCTTGAGTCGAGTGTTCGGCTCTATCGACGGATCGCCGGGCCGCGGATCAAGCGCCCCCTTGCCGAAGTGCGTCGCCGCTGCCAAGAGCTCAGGGGTGATGTAGTCGGTCTCCACGCGAAGTGAATCCACGCCCCGCAGCCGAGACCGCAAGGAGTCCTCGCTGTCCGGACCCACGGTCGCGACGTGAAATCCCCACATGCCAAAGCTCGGCACATCCTGGCGCAGCGGCACGGCGGAGAACCCGGCGGACCGAAGCGTCTCACCGATACACAGAAAAACCAACCGCGCGTGGAACGGGCTCGTCGACTGCACGCTTACGATCGCGCCAGGACTGAGGCGAGACGACAGTAGTCGGTAGAAGCTCCTCGAATAGAGTTTCGCGACCTCGAGGCGCGACGGATCGGGAAAGTCCAGGATAGCGACATCGTAGG
The DNA here is from genome assembly GCA_021776775.1 of Planctomycetota bacterium. Classification (GTDB taxonomy): domain Bacteria; phylum Planctomycetota; class UBA8108; order UBA1146; family JAJFFE01; genus JAJFFE01. The sequence goes on from JAJFFE010000258.1 coordinate 8,516, forward strand.
GCCCAGCCGCCTCGCGCAGGAACAGCTCGGCGTCGACATTTCGCACGTGGACCTCGGGAAGCTCCTCCGCTTCCAGGAATCGACGAGTCGGCCGCTGGCTGTGTAGCTTCGGCACGAATGGCTCTCCCTCCGTGATACCGCGACTCTCCAAGACTCGAAGACGTGAATCTGAGAGTGCCCCGCCATTCATGCGTACCAGGTCCGGGTGCTCCCGAGCAAGCCGAGTGATCGACGGATCGAGATCGACCAATGTGATCGATTCGACATCCGGATAGGAAAGAACTTCTCGAAGCGCGAGCCCGTCCCCGCCGCCGAGGATTAACACGTTGCGCCGGGAAGGCGCAATCGTCATCGCCGGGTGAACCAAGCACTCGTGATAGATCTGCTCATCGTGAGAGGAGAACTGCAAATGGCCGTTGATATACAAACGAGTGATCCCGGTCCTCGGAGAGTCCGTGATCACGATGTGTTGATACCGAGAGGTTTCACGGTAGACGATTGGGTCCGCGAAGAATCGCTGCTCGCTCCACTCATCCCATTGCGGCGCCTTGGCAAATCCGTACGAAAGCGCCGCGAAGACGATGACGATAAAGGCTCCCGTGAACTTCGGACGAACCAATCGATCTCGCAAAACGATCCAGCCCAATACCGCAATGAACGCGTTGCTCAATCCGAGAACGAAGGCGATCCTCGTCAAGTCGACATTCGTCAGGAGTACGTACGCAAACAACAACGCACCGGCGAGAGCGCCGGCGTAATCCATACTGAGTATTTCAGACAGGTTCGTTTTCAACGAGGCTGAATACTCTTTGTTGATACGGATCAGGATGGGGATCTCCATTCCGATCAACATACCGATCAAGAACGACATCCCGTAGAGCACGACTCGATACGACTCACTCACCGCAAACAAATAGAAGACGAGGCTTGCCGCGAATCCGCCAACGATGCCAAGAATGCTCTCGAGCAAGAGGAAGCGATCAAAGAGATCTTTGCGTATGAGGCGTTGGGCAAAGCTACCCACGCCCATCGCAAACATCATGAGGCCGATGATGACGAAGATCTCTTCGTGAGAACTCCCCATGAGATAGTTGCCCAAGACGCTGAGCACGTACTCATAGACCAACCCGCACGCTCCCATGACGAACATGGAGACCGCCAGGAGAATGCGGATTGTTAGATGACTGCGAACGGCCCGGGTCACGCCACGAAACTCATGAGCCCGGCGAAACCGATCAACAGACCACCCTCGAGATATCCCGCATTGACGTTCTGGTCTTCGACGATCTCTTGCGACAACGTACGTCCGGGAAGCAAGACCAAGTCAATCGCCCAACGTCCGATCACGACGAGAACGAGTGCCGCTGCCACGTAGTATGCGAAGGACGTCAAGTTGACCTGGTACGACTCGAACGGAACCGTGGCACCGCGCAGCATCAGGATCCCCACCGCGATAACGCTGCCAGAGAACGCGATCCCAGCGGCAACATTGTCCTTCTCGATCTCGGCACTGAAGCTGTAGGGGGTGATCCACTCGTAGATGAGGACGAGGACGATCAATGACAGTTGCCCCACGCCGTAGAAGACGAGCGAGCTCACGATGTCGCCGCTATCCCCGTGAATCGCACCCGCAATCACGAGCGCCGATCCGATGTATGTACCGAACTCGATCGCTCCCATGCCGACGTTACGATCTTCGATAATCTCTTTACGAGTCGAGAACTTCGGGAACGCAGCTTTGTCCAGCATCAAGCGAGAAAAGTTCAAGAGCGCGATCCCTCCGGCCGCCCACCCGGCATCGATCGCAAGCTGCTTCCAGAGAGGCATCCCCTCGACGTACTCACCATGACTAGCCCCACAAATAATGATGAGCACGCCTAAGTAATACCCAACGAGGCTGAGCCCGAACGCGGGGTTGTCCTTGGCCGTCATTTGCTCATCGACTTTGAACGGAGTCAAAATATCGAGGCACTGCTTGGCGATCAGCAGCATGACGAACGCCATTACGACGACGGACGCGCTTTCGGCCGCTTCCCAGAGAATATCCATGGTCCCCCTACTTCCCGAACGATCGGCTGCCGCCGAACGATCGACTACCGCGACTATACGAACGACTCGACCCACGAGAGGAGGAGGAGGCACGCGACTTGGAAGCGAATTTACTCCCGCGGTAACTACCACCGCTCTTGGCGTACTTGGTGTTCTTGTAGCCACCGCTCTTCACATATTTGGACGACTTGTATCGACTCTGGGTAAATGTCCCTTTGCTACCGTACTTGGGCTTTGCGCGGGTACCTCCGTAGTAGGCTTGTCCGGAGCGGTAGTTCCGGTGGTATCCGTCCCAGCTAGAGCGATACACGGGACTGTAGCTCCGCCCCCAGAAGAGATCCCTCATGATGTAACCGGTCGCCAGCCAGACCCAGACGCTTTGCCCGCCTCGGTTTTCCCAGCGCCCATATCTCTTGTTTCCAACGTAGTGATATCCAGGTGGGGACGCACTCGACTTCGCCTCGTGGTCGAACGCACACTTTGGCTTGGACGAAATCGACATGCCGAGGTGATCCTTGTGCTTCTCGTAAGTTCTCTTGTCGACCTTCGCCCACTCCGTCGCTTCGGTACTCTTGTCGTCCTTGTCGATCGTCACCACGCGATACTGGTGGTAGAACTCGACGATCGATCCCTCACGGATTTCCATGTCGACCAAGATCTTGTCGAACGACCGGTATAGTTGATCGATCTGTCCTGAGAGGGTGTTCGCGTTCGGAGGCAGCTTCTCGACGAGGTCCGTGAATCGCTCGATCGCGTTGAAGAACGCAGTCGGGTTCTCGAGATCCGTGATCTCCTTGGCGCTATCCGGTGCGATCACGTCGTCGTAGAGCTTGTTGGCTTGCTCGCGCTGCTGTTCGAGGTTCCCGAACATCCGCGTGATGTCGGCCGTCTTTTCAGGGCAATCGGCTTGAGCTTGCTGACACTTGGCCTGAACCGCGGACAAATCGATCGTCGCGAGCGCCTCCTTCTTTGCGTTGGCTTTCTCGACAAACTCCGGCTTGTTGGTCGCGAAGTAGTCGAGTTCCTTTGCCCGTCGCTTCAGCCGTTGAACGATCGCGTCCGCGCCGCCTCGCTGAGCACGAATCTCGGAGATTAGCGCGCCAAGCTTGGCACGGTCTTCCTTTTGATTCGTTTCGACGATCTGCTTCGCTTGCTTGTTATGGCGCTGCGAGGCGGCGGCGACCGCTTGACGAGCGCGCTCAATCTCAGCCGCCCACCCTTCAGCCTCCGCCACCTTGGCGACGACCGCCTGTTTTGCCATGAAACTCTGTACGGCCTTTGCGTCGCTCTCGAGACTGCTGGACGCTGCTGCCAAAGCCTTGGTTTCGCTGTCGTACTCGCTGATGGCCTCGCGACCAAGTCCGGCGAACACCGTGCCCTGCACGATGACGATTCCCATAATCAGGATGATGCCAATTGCGATCGCCCAGAGGACTTTCTTGTCCATGTCGATTCCCTTCGATGCGTCGACTACGCGCTCACGAGTTCGTGAGCGCGCGATCGCCAAGGGCCATTGTCAGTCTGTTACGGAGTCGCGACTAGTCTAGCCGCGGAAGATCAGGACGTCAGCGGGATCGATGACGGTGACCGGAATCACCTCGAACGCCTCGCCCTCCCACTTCTCAATGCTGAGCGACGTCTTCCCTCGGTCGTCCTCGAAATCCCACGCGTAGAACCCCTCACCTTCACCAGCGCCATCGTCGAAAAACCCGACTTCATGGCTGGTGTCGTAGCTAAAGGTATTGCCGTCGAAATCAATCGTGTTAGCCGAGCTCTGCTCTTCATCGAACCGTGCGAGCACGTCTTCAGTAAGGGGCTCGCCCTGACTGGTGACGCTTTCGATACGGTGACTCTTCCCCGACGACAGGCCAACCTTCAACCCGTCGTCATCTCGCCACTCCAGGGCAACCTGCCCGTGCGGCGACTTCCCGGCAAGCTCGAACCACTGCTCGCTACCCCACTCGTAGCGATGGATCTTGTCGAGCTTGAAAGTGAGATCTTCGTAGTCCGGGGCGGCGTTCTTCACCGTGACCATGTCGCCCCGTTTCGCATCGCGAATCGTCAGTGAGGCGAGATCAACAAGAGGGGCGGTGGCAGGACTTTTCTTACCACCGCCCATCATGGCGCGAACTACGAAAATCAAACCGATGCCGAGAACTGCGAGGAGAGTCCAAGTGCCGAGGCCCATGGCTAGGACAAAAACGCCCATGGTCTCCCCCCCTATCATTTGCCCATTTCGGCTTTCAACGCGGCGAGGTCGTCGTCGACGTTCGAAGTCCCGAGTTCGTCGAACTCTGCTTCGAGGTCCTCATCGACGTCCGTCGAAAGGCTATCGAAAGCCTTCGCCTGTGCCTCTTCGCGCCTGACCGACTCTTCGAAGGAATTGAGAGCCGCGAACGCGTTCGAACCGTCTCCGACTCCCGCCAACGCTTGCGAAACTTTCTTCGAAGCCTTGGCTGCGTTTCGGCGAGCGATCAACGTGCCCGCGTTACGCTCGGACTCCGAGATTCGTCGCTTCAAGTCCGACACCTTGTCTTTCAGAGAGGCCGACGCCTTCCTAGCGTCTTCGACGCCAGGCAGCAGCACAGCGACTTGCTGATCGGACTCAGCCTTCTTCGCCAGCGCTTTCTTGGCCAGATCCTCATTGCCCTTGTCGAGCGCGAGCTTAGCCTTGTCTTTCCAATCCGCGGAAGACTGCTCGTACTTGCGGAACTCGGCTTCGAGTCGGTTGTGATGGCTCATCGCTTCAGCCGATGACCGCACGACGTTGTTCAACTCAGTCTTCATGTCACGCACTGTTTGCTTGAGCGTCGCTTCGAACGTCGCGTCTTCGACGACATCCATGCTTTTGTTTGCTTGGCCCCGGGCGACACGACCGGCTCGGCCGAAGAGATCACGGAAGAAACCCATTTGGTGCTCCTTTTTCTTTAGAGTCGATCTCAGACGCAGTCCGCGAGAAGTGAACGAGCCGCAACAACGTCAACCAGAAGGAAGTCGATACAACTCAGGATGTCGTCCCGATCCTCCGGCCCTAGATCTTGAAGTTTACAAAAGTTGGTGAGCGCGACGCGAACCTGCCCATCGGGCATGGCATAGATTTGAAACGAAGACGTTGAGATACCGTTCTCGGCGTCGAGCATGCGAGTCATCATGTCGCCAGAGACCGAGCCCTTCGCTGTGCTGAAGCACGGAAGAGTGTTGAAGAGGATGTTCTCTTCGAGAACGCAGGTAATCCTCAAACCAGCATCGAGATCACGAACGTGGAAAATGTTCTCTTCGCCGGTTTCGACGACTTCATAACCTTCCTCGGTCATGACCTCTTTGATGAGGTCGGAGGAAATCATGGCTGCTTGATTGCTCATGTAGTCGAACTCCTTCAGTGACGCCCATTCCCTTGCGCTGGTAACGACACCGCGCGAATGCAGTGGCCAGCGGTTCCGATCCACTCTAGATCAAATCGCTAGCCAATCGGGCTCGCGAGCCCGCGGTGACGACTCCCGACGGTGATCGAACCAAGGCCTCGACCCGGCCCAAACCCGCAGAGGATCACCGATTGTGATCACTTACGGATTCGTTGGGAACGCCGAATTCCAGTCGAATAATCCGAAGAGCGAGGCGTCAGCACTCGTTTTTTGGCCGACGAGAGTTGGCGTCAAATCCCAATAGCGGAGGCAAACCCTCTCGCTCCGGCCAGGGTACCTGCGCCCACAACCTATTGTTCCAAAAAAACTTACTTCACTCCAACGCGCTCTCCGCTGAGCCGTTCCCGAACCACGACCCAATCGAAAGCGAAACGTTCGTTCGCCAAAACCTGATCAACCCGAGGAAGAATCGAGTCGCCCAGGGCAACGATCTCCTCGATCAGACGGGCTCGGTCGGCTCCCTCCGTCGCAGCATCGAGTTCGCGACGGAGTCGATCAAACGTTTGGAAACGGATGAGGCGAGGGCCGTTGGTGTCCCAGAAGCCGGTCCATCGGCTCGCGGCATTCGTTCGCTGTTCGGCATTCGGCTTATCGCCGAGACCAAATCGGTGAGCGGTCAGGTCGGCAAGAACGTCATGTGCTCGCCGACAAACCTTCGGGCCACCCGCCGCAACGGCTTGAATCAATCCAGGCACAGCGTCGAGGGATCCGATTCGCGCCAATGAACGAAGCACTTCCATACGCATGGGATCGGAACTCGACTCCGCAGCAAGGTCAGCGATCAATTGCGCCACGGCCGCCGCGTCGCGACTCTGGCCGCTCTCCCGGATTTGGAAGATCCGCTGCCTCCACAACTCGAGCGCCTCCGTTGAAACGCCGACGGGCAACCCGGTTACCGATTGGATGGTCTCAGTGGCGAGTCGATCCGCCGCGTCTCGCGAGCCGTTGCGCACCTTCGCAAAGTGCGGCAAGAGGTCGAGCAGCTGCTCAGGAGGAATACTGGCCACGATCTCTCGGGCAAGTCGAAGGTATTGCTGCGTTCGTAAGTCTTCGAGCGACTCGAACGCTTCGGCGATGTCGACAGTGCCGCGCAGACTGGGAACGTAGACGCGCCCCTCGTCGACACCCGAGCTCCCGCCGGATCCGGTCAGAATCGCACCTTGCTCTTCGACTCGCAGGTGGAGCGTCGCTCGCTTGAGGAAGAGAAGCGCGAACGCGGTTGATACTTCTTGGTATTCAGGACCGTTGTCGCTTCGGCCCCACGCTCCGCTCTGTCGTTGGTCATTGATCAAGAGTACCGCTTGCTGGCGATACCAATCGATATCTCCCAACAGAACGATCCCACCGAGATCGAGCGCCTTCTCCAAGGAGTATAGCGTGTAGTAGTAGTTGCGATGAATGGAGTCGCCGGGCGACGGGAAGAGTCGATTCCAACCGTGGTGGAGCGAGATCATTCCACCCGCGATCAAGCGATCGATATCCCAGCGCGGATTGCGCTTCAACTTTGCACCCAACCCCTCGCGGGCCACGATCAGACACGATGTCGCCGCTGCAATCATGCTGTACTGCCCCGGCGATCCCTGCCCACCAAAACCCGGACGATAACCCCACGCTTGAGGAGCACCGCGCAGTCGAAAGCCTGCATCGGTCGAAGTCACCGGCCCGGCCACGCCGGTCGCTCCACCGCCGCCTATTTCGGCCACGTCTCGCCACCAACCAGGACCTTCACTATTGAGGGTCTCCGGCGGCCCAAGCGGCCAACTGTTGTCTCTAAAACTGACGATCACCTCTTCGAACACCGAGTTTGGTATGTCGATCCCGTGTTTGGCGCCGACCGCGAGGGCAAGGACAGCGAACTGTGTGTTCGAGTAGTCCTGCCACTTCGCTCGTTTCTCGTTCTGCCAACGCTCGTATCCCCACGTCCCCTGATTCGGCCACTTTGCTTCGAGCAACCACCGAATCGATGCTTGAAGCCGCCCCCGCTCTTTGCGGGAGAGAGCCCCCTTCTTGCGGTCATCCGGGGGCAGCGACAACTGCCGTGCCCTCGCGAGAGCATCGAGCGCCATCGCGTAGAGCGACGCGGAGTAGGTCTTCTCCACCCTCAGCTTCTGGAGACTCTCGAACAACTCGACGATCTCTGCTGAGTCGGGTGCCGTTCCCGCCTCGAGAAGCGCGTAGGCGATCAGGGATCGATAACCCATCGGATAGGCGCTCTCGAATTGCGTGTTCGCTCTCTTGCGCTTCCGTGTCAGTGAACGAACCAAGTAACCTCGACCGCGGTCGATAGCAGCTCGAACTTCGCGACGAAAGTGTCGCTCGCCGTCCTGACCCTCCGTCACCGATGGAAACAACAGAACACAAAGTAAGCTCACGAGAGTCCACCGGGTGTAAGCGATGATCATCGGCGTTCTCCTTCAAATCTCTCGAACTGCAACTCTGGGTGGGAGAATCGCGCTGGTTGAGTCTCTCTCTGAATCCAACCGCGGTCGATCGTCGGACCCCACCGCATGCGAACGGTCTCGACTTCGCCATCGGGAGCGCGCCCCCACAGCCACAGGTCGAACTTCGCGTTTCGCTGCGCGCCAGCCATGATCTCCAGCGCATCGACGAACTCGGGCCAAGCAGTAGCGTCCCCGCTTGTTGCACCGTCGCTCGATGACTTCACACCGTTGCCGAGCGAGACCCACACGTTTATGGTTGTCGATCGACGTACGGCCGCGGTTGCTGTGAGTAGCGCTCGTGTGGCTGGGCGATGCGCGGCGGCCTCCCACCGATTGGTTGAGAAACGGTAGCCGGCCAAGCGGCCGAGCTCCGAGTCCTCGCGTGACAACTCCGGCACCACTGCGAGCTGACCGCGCAGCCAATCCAGTTCGGTCGCGGGCGGCGACAAGACTCGTCCGTCGCCGATCCGATCCGACAGCCTACGCAGCGCATGACACAAGTACCCGTCGACAACGATCACATTCTGGTGGCGACCCGATCCGGCGAGCGCAGCATGAGACACCACCGTTGTCGACTCCAGATCCCGACGCGCGATCGCCCGCGGCGCCAGCTGGAACCATGAGATCGCCTCATCGGGAAACAACTGAACGAGGGACCTTTCACACCACTTGCGCAACCTCGGGGCGCGGTCGGGTTCTGCGAGCAGGGCACGCACCGAAAACGGTGCGAAGACTTCCACTCGGATCGAATCGACGGCGGCGACCGGCGCCTCGAACTGTTTCTCGGTCACGGATAGTTGCACGAACTCGTTTGAAGTCAGACACACGCGCAACACGAGACGCGGATCGAGAGCGCCGCTCGCCAACGCGTCGCCGATGGCGTCGATCGACAACTCGGCGACGTCTCGCGCTAGCAGCCAGCGAGTGACCGCCGCGACCCAACGACGTTCGGTACCGGGCGGCGGCGACGGAAACGGCATGCTCGGCGCGTACAACAAGGCGTCGACGATGCGGCCCCACGTATCCAGGTCGCGCGGTACTTCACGGACGATGCCCTCGAGCAGAGACTCTTCTTCGAACGATGGCGCAGCCCCCCACAGTACCGTCCAAACCGATCGGAGGTACCGGTCGGGAGGGTCAGGACGCCGACGGCCGGCAACTCGCTCGAGAAGCCAACCCACGAACGCAGAGTCATCACCCTCCGGGTACGGAGGCGGATCACCGTACGCATGCGGAGTGGTCGCTCGGCTCCGCGTCACTTCGAGTTCGAGCATCTCCGCCCAGAGCGATTCGTTCGACGGAATGGAGGCGGGGTCCAGTGTGCGAGGAATCTCGAAACCGCCGCCCGGGGAAAACTCGCCTCGCCCACGCAAGGAACTACGGGCACGTTCGCGCCAAAACTCCGGGGCCAGCCGCGCCTGCGCGACCAACTCGCTCAACGACTGCTCGCTCGATAGCACCAGTTCGCCGATACTCGGATCACGGCCGTAGGCGGCGCGCCAAGCCCGTCGAGTTCGAGTGATGGTTTGCGCTTCGATTTCGGAGATGGCCCCGATCGGGAACTCGCCGGCATCGACACCGTGAATCCGTTTCTTCTTTCGCACGACCTCGACGCCGTCGATCGCATCGTCCGAAAGAGACAACACGATTTCCGCGTCATGCGGCGCCAGCGATGAGAACGCGGGGAGCACGAAACCGCGCGGCGTTCGGGTTGGTAACGCTTCGCGCGATTTCATGCGCAGCAGGTTTCGAGACCAACGTCCGTGGGCATCGGTGACCGACGAGCCAAAGTCGATCTCACTCGACGAGACATGACACCCGGGGCTGCCGCATGTCGAATCGAGCTCCCGACCGAGCGCCGACCAGCCCCCTCGAGACTTGTCCGCGTGCGACACCAACGTTCCGAGCTCAGGCTCTGACGCTTCGGGACGCTGGATCTCGCCGACCCGCGGTGGGTCGCTATCCACGCCGACCTTCGCCGCGGAAACAGCCGCCTCGTCGGAACGATCTGGCTCGCTGAGCCAACCCGGCAACGCCCACCCAATCGCGGCCAACACCATGACGCCGCCGATCGCACCAGCCCAAACCAGTCGTCGATCGGTCGCCGGTTGCTCGCCGCCAACCCCAAGGATTTCGCCCGGCTCGGGGCGGGGAACCCCGTCCGGAATCCGAAACGTCTCCGGACTGGTCCCGCTGATGGTGACCACGAGGTTGCCGATTCCAAACTCTTGACCGGGAGCAACCACGACTTCCGCGCGGCGCCGACCGTCGAAGCGAAGGCCGTTCTTGGAACCGAGATCAACGATCTTGAATCGCGCACCTTCCACCACTTCGAGGCTCGCATGAACTTTGGAGATCGATCGATCGGCCAGTTGGACGTCAACGTCGGCGGAACGCCCAAGCGTGATCGAGGTCCCAGCCGGTGGAATAGTCAGGGTGACTCGGGCAGAAAAATCGTGCTCGCGTCCGCGGGCGATCAAGTAAGGCATTCGGATCGACTCCATGCTGCTCTAAAGGTTTCAACGCGATGAATCAGCGTTCGCAGTTGAGTGCTGGCGACGGCTCAGCCCGACCGCGGTCCGGGGAGGAGCGCGTCTTCCGAAACATCATGGTTCCGAACACTACAGGCAGCCGTGAGCGCGCACGCGAGGGAGGCGAGGGATCGAGGAGAATTGTAGCGTACCGAAGGGTAGCCGACCACAGACGATCAGGATCGAAGGTCGAGACTGGACCAAACCACGATCAGCCACAGGGCAAAGTTGATCGCGTGCGACGGCTGGCGAAACAGACGCTCGATCGGCGTCCACTCTGGCTCGCGGCGAAGGAGCCGCAGGTAGTTCAGAAAACCGAATGCCACCAACGGCACCGAAGCGAACTCCCAGTTGGGCCTGAGGACGAGCGAGTCCTTACAGTACAGAGCGTAGGAAATCAGAGCGAGCGCCGACGTGATCCCCAGGGCTTGATCGATGAACTCAATCGAGTAGTCGGCGAGGCTCGGTCGATGCTCGGCGTCCACACCCGATGCCAAGTCTGCCCGCCGCTTGGTCAACGCCAAGAACAAGGCGATGGTCGAAGTACAGAGTAACAGCCACTCGGACGGCGCCGCGCCGATCAAGGCACAGCCGATCAAAACTCGAATCACGAAGCCGCTCGCCAACAAGAAGACATCCACAAGCGCGACGTGTTTGCCGAGCACGGTGTAGAACAAATTGATCGCGATGTAGGCCGAGGCGAGCACCGGAACCTGCGGACGGTCACAGCCGATCAACAACGCGAATCCAGATCCGAGCAGAAGCAAGCACCAGCCAAACGCGAGCGTGCGCCCCACTCGCCCAGCGGCGATCGGTCGCGACTTCTTTCGCGGGTGCTCTCGGTCACGCACCGCGTCCAAAATATCGTTGAAGACGTAGACCGCTGACGCGAGCAGCGTGAAGCCCGCGATTCCCAATCCAAGTCGATTGAGTTCCAGACTGCTCCCCGCCGCAACGGCAAACGGAATGGGCAACGCGATGAATCCACTCTTGACCCAGTGTTGCGGACGCGCCAGCCGGATGAGATCGGTCACGACACTCATGGAATCACACCCCTTCCATCGTGTCGATGCCGAGTCGTCGAGACAGTGCGCTTTGGAATCGCCCGAGGTCCCACGCTTGACGAACTTTCGAAAATTCAGACAACCGTGGCTCCATCCGTCGGAATTGCTCGGGCGTCGTGAACGCGTCCTTCGCCAAGTAAACCGTTCCGCCCCACTCGATCACTCGTTCATTCATCTCACGGACCAAGCGCTCGGTCTCTCCGGTACGAACGGGAATATCAAAGGTGACGGTCACGCCTGGGCGAGGAAACGAAAGCAATCCGTCGCCTTGCTCTCCCATGTCTTTGATCACCGTCAAGTAACTGATACCACCGAACTCTCGGAACGCATCGACGACGCGGCACGCTCCGAGTCCGTCGGCGCCCCAAGGCACGACGCATTGGTACTGAGTAAACCCGGACTCTCCATAGAATCGGTTCCAATTGGCAATAGAGTCGAGCGGAAAAAAGAAACGATCCGCCGCCACCAACCTGGCACCGGGACGCTTGCTGAGACGATATCCGATGTTCGCGATCGAAATGAGCGTGTTGGAAAGAGGGACTCGCGGGGTCCGACGAACTCGAGCTGGCACGAAGCGCATGTTGCGAGACTCCGCCAGACTCGCCCAGCGTCCAGCAAACAAGACGGATCGCCCACCCGCGAAGAGATCCACCCAACCGACGGTGAACGGGAACTCGGTACTCGCTCGACGAAGGTCCGTCGATAGCTCGGCGACGTCGCGACAACGGATCGTTCGCTGCCAGATCCATGGCGACGGGACGCGCTCGAGCTGAAGCTCGACACTCGTGACAATACCGGTGAGACCCATCCCTCCGACCGTCGACCAGAACAGATCGGCGTGGTGTACCGGTGAGCAATCAACGACTCGATCACTGGCGATGCGAACGCGAAGGGACCGAACCCACCGTCCGAGCGAACCCGCGACGTGATGGTTCTTACCGTGAACGTCGGCCGCGACCATGCCACCGAGCGTCACGTCTTGAGTCCCCGGGCAAACCGGAACGTACCACCCCCTCGGAAGCAACGTCTCCGTCAAGCGACGCAAGGCGACCCCAGCCTCCGCCTGAAGGATCCCCCGCTCCGAGTCGAGTTCAATCCAACGGTCTGCCAAGCGAGTCGAAACAAGAACCCCTCGCTCAACGGCTGGCAACGCGGCATCTCCGTACGATCGACCCAAGCCGCGAGCGATGGTCGGTCCGTTTCCGGAAAGCACGTCGTCGCGCTCTAACTCCTCGCACATCCGCTCGGTGGAGAGGATTCGGGGAACGTTGCCCCAACCGCTCAATAGAGTCGACGGCTGCTCACCGACCGCGTCGCTCATTCGTCACCAGGTTCGTGGACAGAGTCGTGCTGGAATCGTGCGATCGGAACCTTGTGCTCTCGGAGAGTACTCAACAGACGCTCGAGGACGTCCGAACGAATTCGAGTGCGATCGGAGATGGCGTCAATCTTGTACCGCGCCTCGAGAAGAACGCCAGACAGCAGGTGGCCACGACTTTGGTCCCACAACGATCGCACCAAGACTTGGACGGTTCCGCTGTTCACTCCCGCGGCTTTCTCGATGGCCTTCACCGCGACGTCACGGGTCAACTCGATGTCTGCATCGTAGGCCACTTGAAACCGTACCCGCACGCGAACCGGTCCCTCTTCATGTGAGAAGTTGGTGATGACGGAGTTCGCCAGGACTGAGTTCGGGTAGTTCACGACAACACCGTCCGTGTTGCGAATCAGTGTGCGGCGCAACCCGATGTCGACGACGTCTCCCCAACCTCCCCAATCTCGACCGATGAACTCGAGCTTGACGCGATCCCCGATCCGCATGGGCCGATCCGCGATCAAGAAGATCCCGGCGAGGACGTCGGCGATGGTTTCCTTCGCCGCCATGCCGAGCGCAATCGTCGCGATCCCGCCGATCGCCAGGAGCGGGGTGATCTCGATCCCGAAGATTTCGAGCGCCGCCACGAGGACCAAGAAGGTGAGTACGATCCCGAAGAACTGCTTCGCGAAATGGACGAGTCGATCGTCGAGATCGTTGGTCGTCGACGCGGTCCAACGTTCCAAGCTCCGCAGGACCACGGCGCGAAACACGATGTAGATGAGCGCCGCGCCGCCGATCACGATCGCGATCTGCCAACCCGGGCCGATCCGGGTCCAGAGATCCGTCCAACTCGAACTCGGCGCACCCTCCTCGACGAGCGCGAGGAGATGGAGGGGCGACGCCGCGACAAACGCTGGGGATATCATGAGAATCCTCCAACTCCTCAGAAATGGGAACCGACGATCGAGTCCTGGGCGACAACGCAGTCCCGCGCCTCGCCGCCTCGGCTAAGAGTCTATGAGTGTATACGTTATGGTCTCAAGAGAACGCGGAAGATTCACGCCAACGATTCTGATAAACTTTGCCGCCTTCGCCCGTTTCGCGAGCAAGTTCGGCTTCATCAGCGATGTCGGACTCTCGTCGATTCGGATCGTCGATTCGGCGATAGACGTCCGCTGTCGAGTCCTTCCACCATTCGCGAGAGAACATGCCGATGAGTGCTGTAACCCAGTCGACTCCTATTCCCGATTTCGGCTCCATCACGATTCACAACAACCTGCCCACACCTGCTCTCATCGAGGCGGCCGTCCGGCGCGGCGAAGGCGAGTTGGCGTCCAACGGCGCCCTCTGCTGCGACACGGGCGATCGCACGGGCCGCAGCCCGTCCGACAAGTTCCTCGAGGATACGCCAGGCATTCACGACAAGATCGCTTGGGGCAACGTCAACAAGCCGATCACTCCCGAAAACTTCCGCAAGCTGGAGACGCGGGTTCTCGACCACCTGCGAACGCAGTCTGAACTGTACCGTTTCGATGGTTTCGCCGGCGCCGACCCCAAGTTCCGCTTGAAGGTCTCTGTCTTCACACAAAAAGCGTGGCACAGCCTCTTCGCCAAGACGCTCTTCATCAACGCGCCTCGCGAGGAGCTCCCGGGATTCGCACCGGACTGGGTCGTGATCAACGGCTGTGGCTTGGAGATCAAGAACTACGAGGAATACGGACTGAATTCTCCGCTGGGCATCGTGCAGTCGCTCGAGCAGAAGAAGGTCATCATTTTCGGCACGCACTACGCCGGCGAAATGAAGAAGTCCATCTTCTACGCCATGAACTACGACCTCCCAGACCTGGGCGTCTTCCCGATGCACTGTTCGGCCAACGTCGATCAAAACGACGACGCCAACGTCGCGTTGTTCTTCGGCCTGTCCGGAACCGGCAAGACGACGCTTTCCGCCGATCCCGACCGCCCGCTCATCGGTGACGACGAACACGGCTGGTCCGACTCCGGCGTCTTCAACATCGAAGGCGGCTGCTACGCGAAGTGCATTCGACTCTCGCCCGAAGGTGAACCGCAGATCTACAACGCGATCAAGTTCGGTTCGGTACTCGAAAATACGGTCGTCGACCCCGCGACTCGTGAACCGGATTACGACGACGGATCGAAGACCGAGAACACGCGCGTGACCTACCCGGTCTCGTTCATTCCCGGCGCCAAGATCCCCTCGGTCGGCACTCACCCCAAGAACGTTATCTTTCTCGCTGCGGATGCGTTCGGCGTATTGCCGCCGGTGTCGAAGCTGAGTCGCGAACAAGCCATGTACTACTTCGTCAACGGCTACACGTCGAAGCTAGCCGGGACCGAAGCGGGCGTCACCGAACCGACGCCGAACTTCAGCCCGTGTTTCGGCGGCCCGTTCCTTCCACGCGAACCGATGGTATACGCCGAGTGGCTGGCCAAGCGAGTCGCCGAGCAAGACTCCGACGTTTGGCTCCTGAACACTGGCTGGACGGGCGGCCCGTACGGCGTCGGCGATCGCTTCAAACTGAAGTACACGCGCGCCTTCGTGACCGCGATCCTCGACGGATCGCTCCGTGACGTCGAGTTTGTTACGCACCCGGTGTTCGGACTCAACATGCCGATCTCGGCACCGAACGTCCCCGCCGAAGTCCTCAACCCACGTGACACGTGGAAGGACAAGGACGCGTACGACGCAAAGGCGCAGCACTTGGCAGCTCTCTTCCGGGAGAACGACGCGAAGTACCAAATCTCGGATGAGGTCCGGGCGGCGGGTCCGTCGGTCTAGGGGGCCCGGCCGAAAAGTCAGAGGCCCCGTGAGCGGCGGTCTTTCCGGCCGCACCTCTAGGTCGTTTCGGTAGAGGGGCAGACCCACGTCTGCCTCTCGTTCCCCCCGCTACCGAGCTTCCTTCCACCGACACTCGTCTCTCCCCGAGCACCGATCGCCGCCCGCGTGGACACTCGAGCGATCGAGAATTCCCTACCGACTAACATCGACTGTCGTCCCCACCCCCGTGGTCGTGTGCGTTCACCCGCTAATACAGACTCTCGCGTTGGCCTCTCCGTTGCCTTGTCGTCGCCCGAACGAGAAAGGACTTCGCATGAGCCGTCGTGTATCCCAGAGCTATCTAGACCCTTGGATTGCCCCCGCTGTGCTGCCGCTCTACCGCTGGCTACGGCTGCCAACACGTCTCCCGCCCGAAGCGATCGTCGGCGTGGGGCATCTCGTTGCGATCGCCGGGGCCGTCGGTTTCGCGTTCTCGGGGTCGGGCGCTTGGGGAGGAGTGCTAGCAGCCGGTGGAGTTGTCGGCAACCACCTGTGCGACATGGTGGACGGCACCCATGCGCGGCGCACCGGGCAATGCCGAAACGGCGGCGAACTCCTCGATCACTTCACCGATCCGCTGAGCTTCTCTTACTGGATGATCGGGCTCGGCATCGCATGTGGTCGTCTGGAGTTGGCGCTGGTGGCAGTGATCTTCGTCTACGCGACCGCGGTGCTCACGAACATCCGCGCCAAGATCACAGGCGAGTTCCGACTCTCGCGGTTCGGTCCGACTGAGTTCAAGGCGCTGCTAGCGACGTTCGGTGTCGCGATCGCGATCATCACCGCAACCGCACCGACGGCCGCCCCGCTCATCACCTTAGGACTCTTCGTGGTAATCTGCCTGGCCGGTGTCGCACAACTCGTGGTCGGTCTGGTCTCCGCCGTGCGAAGTGTCAACGCTAGCGGCACGACGCCTGACACCTCGGAATGGGATTGGCGTTCGACTCGGTAGCCGGTGGGCTACTCCCGGAACGGATCGTTGATCGTCCACCAAAGCTGCAGGTCGTTACGCGCTTTCTCCGCCTTGGTCCGGCGCTCACCCTCGATACCACCGTACGCGAACCAAATCACGGAGGCGGAGAAAACCGAACTCTTCGACTTCTTGGCATTCATGTGGGACAGGTGAATGATCACCGCGGGTTCGCCATCGCGGTCTCGGGTGAGGAACACCTCATTGCTCAAACCGACGAACTTACCCGGATCGAGTCGATACTTCTTAGCCAAGACTTTGAAATCGCGCGGCCGGTAGTCGTTCTTCTCGAGCAATCCCTGCAGGCCCGCAAGCAGCAACGCGTGATCGTCGTGTCGGCTGATGCCCTCGGATGATCGAAACGCTTGGATCACCTCGGTGCTCATCGCAGCCGGCACCCCCGCGCCGGGCGCGCCGCTCTCGACGGGTTTCTCGATCGCCTTTCCAGCACGCTGCTCGGCACGCTGCTCGGCCGGCGCAGCGCAGCCCCCGAGTACGAGAAACGTCATCAACGTCGTGGCGGCGAGCGCGCACTTCAACCCACTACTGTTCATCGAGCGCTTCTCTCATGGCAACCAAGAGTTCCGCTGCACCATCCAAGGAACCGGCGTCCCACTGAATGACCAACCCTCGGTTCTCGATTCTCGGAATGATGTGAAAATGAACGTGAAACACAGCTTGGTGCGCTTCGGCTCCGTTGTTCTGCAAGACGTTGTAAGCAGTCGCTCCTGTGGCTGCGAGAACCGCACGAGCGATGCGAGGTAGGGCTCGACCCAGCGCGGCAGCTGAGTCATCGCTCAGCTCGTGGAGGTGCGCCCGACGCTCTTTCGGAATCACCAAGGTGTGACCCCGAGACACGGGCCCGATATCGAGAAAGGCGAGCACGTGCTCGTCTTCGTAGACGCGATGGCACGGAATCGCACCGCTCAGAATCTTGTCAAAAATGGTCTCGGTCACGGCAACCCTCCCCAGGCGCGAACTTCGAAGACGCGACTCAACAACCCGGGCCCCTGCGCTTCTCGAATGATCCGGGCCTTGGTGTAGACGTCGAGGATACTCCGGGGCCAAAGCAACGCGCAAGCCGAGGTGCCCGTCGGCCGATAAACGAGCAAGAACGGAGACCGACATTCCACAACTCTCTTTCTGCACGATCGTGAGAGACGAAGCGGACTGCCTCGCGGACTGCCTCGCAAGCGTCCGGGACGTCTGCGATGAAATCGTCATCGTCGACACCGGATCGGTGGACGAGACCGTCTCGATCGCGCGTAGCTTCGGGGCCAACGTCATCGAGATCGAGTGGCGCCACCACTTCGCCGAGGCGCGCAACGTCGGCCTCGATGCGGCAACCGGCGAGTGGATTCTTCAACTCGACGCCGACGAAACGCTGGCGCCAGGTCGCGCCCCAGCCCTGCTCGAATGCCTTACCGCTACCGGCTGCGCCGGCTGGAACGTGCCGATCGAGAGTGCTTTGCCGTCGGGAGGCACTGCCCTTCACTACTACCCAAGGCTCTTTCGGCGAGACGAATCCGTACGCTACGTCGGTCGAATCCACGAGAGACCGACGTTGACCGGACCCATCGAGCGCGCTGCGTTCACCATTCTCCATTCGGGATACGACGTCGACTCAGCCGCGATCAGTCGCAAGCAGGACCGCAACCTTCCGCTGCTCGAACGCTGGCTCGAAGATGAGCCAAGCAATCCAGAGCCCCTCTTTCACAAAACAACCGCGCTGCTGGCCGCAAGACGCTACGAGGATGCCACCCCCGTCGCCAGGTCCACGGCCTACGCCTTCGCAGCTCTCGGGGAACCCGCACGTGGGCACCAGGCCGCCGCGTGGAATCTGCTCGGCGTGGCCCAAGCCGGACGTGGCCAGTGGTCCCTCGCAAAGCAGTCTCACCAGCGAGCTCTAAGTCTTGAACCGAACTTGGTCGATGCCCACTTCGACCTGGCGATATGTTGCGAATCGTGCCACGAGTACGACGCGGCCCTCCAACACTACGCGCGCTACCACATTGCCCGACGCCGCTGGCTCGCCTCCAAGAGAACCGACCTCATGCTACGGACGGTGGCAAGTGAGAACGTGGTCCTGCACAACACCAAGCTCATCGAGAGCAAGATAGCCGCGCTGCAGGGCTAGCCGCCAATCTCAGGCACTCGCGCCCTGCCGAGGCTTGTCGATCCGCCCGAAGCCACTCCGTTGTGCCATTGCAAGGGATGCGGCAATCCAGGAAAATCAGCCGTCCAACAAGACTGCCAAACTGGTCCGGCCACGCCATCTCTGGAGTTCTCGCATGCGGAAACCTGTTGCTCTCATCACCGGCGCCAACGGTGAAATCGGTCACGGCCTCGTCGATCATCTCTGCGGTCGCGACGACCTCGACTTGATCGCCATCGACTTGAACCCATTCGCGCCAGAGATAGAGCACCGTCTGACCGCCGGTCTGGTGGGCGACATTGTCGACGTCAGCCTCTTGGAGCGCTTGGTCAGCGAGTACGAGATCCACGAGATCTATCACTTGGCGGCGCTCTTGAGTACGCGCGCGGAATACACGCCGGCTCGGGCACATCAGGTGAACGTCGAGGGTACGCTCAACTTGCTGCAGCTCGCTCACGACCAAGCACAGTGGCACGGCAATCCCGTCAAGTTCCTGTTCCCTAGTAGCATCGCCGCGTACGGATTCCCCGATCGCGCTACCAAGGCGAAACACGGTCGAGTCTCCGAGATCGAGTACAACTTTCCGACGACCATGTATGGCTGCAACAAGTTGTATTGCGAGCATCTCGGTCGGTACTTCACGAGTCACTACCGGCAACTCGCTGCGGACCGAACGTCGACCGGTGTCGACTTTCGAGCGCTTCGATTTCCGGGGCTGATCAGTGCCATCTCGATGCCGTCCGGCGGCACCAGCGACTACGCCCCCGAGATGATACACGCCGCGGCACGCGGTGAGCCGTACGCTTGCTTCGTCGACCACGAAGCGACCCTACCGTTCATGGCCATGCCCGATGGCGTCAAGGCGCTCATCGACTTCGCCGCGGCCGACGCGTCCCGCCTCGCACAACGGGTCTACAACGTGACGTCGTTTAGCCGGACCGCCGGCGAGATTCGCGATAGGGTTCTCGAAGACTTTCCGAACGCAGACATCACCTTCTCCCCGGATCCTCCGCGCGCCGCTATCGTCGACTCGTGGCCGGCGGATGTCGATGACACTCCAGCTCGCAACGATTGGGGCTGGAGCCCGGACTACGACGCGGCCCGCGCGTTCGATGAGTACTTGGTTCCCAAAATTCGCGAGTTCTACGAACGCGGAGATTGAGTCGGGTGCCGCCCCCCACGATTCAACACCGCCGCGGAGTCGTCGTTCGAATCGACGAACAAGACTTGGTCTCGTTCGCGGGCTGTGACTACCTAGGATTGAGCCAGCACCCGGCGGTGCTCGAATCGCTTCGGCAGGGAGTCGACGAATTTGGCCTGAGCGCGTCAGCCTCGCGGGTGACGTCAGGCTCGACCGTCGAACACACGAAACTCGAGCAGGAGCTAGCCCGTTTCTTCGGTCGGCCGGCGGCCGCTCTGACCGCAGATGGCTCGCTGGCCAACTTCGCCGCCGCACAAGCGCTCGCCAACGATGAAACTGCGACACACATCGCCTGCGGCAGTCACCCCAGCCTCGAGGCCGCGTTCACTCCGATCGGACCGCTCGAGCGCTTCGATCCAGCTCACGGCCCCGTCGCGGGGTCGACACTCGTCGTCACGGACGGCGTGTTTCCAAGTAGTGGGTCGATTGCTCCCCTCGCCGACTACCTGCGTAACCTGCCAGTGCAGGGGCAACTAGTCGTCGACGACTGTCACGCACTGGGCGTCATCGGGACGAACGGACGCGGATCTTGCTCCTACCGTGGAGTCGACGATCCACGTGTCACCGTGACCGGAACGCTATCGAAATCTGTGGGCGCGCACGGTGGGTTCGTGGTCGGGGAAACAGCCATCATCGACGCCGTTCGCACTTCGAGCGCGTACGTCACGGCCACGCCCATTCCTTCCGCGATCGCCCGAGCCGCCCGCACGGCTCTCGCGCTCGTAGCAGAAGGGGCGCTAGTCGACAAGCTACGGGCGAACGTCGAGGCGGTTCGGGAGGTACTTCGACTCCTCGGCCTACCCGTATCAGTGGCGCAGTTGCCTGTGTTCCCGCTAGAGAGTGATCTTCCCTCCATGCGCCAGCTCACGGCCAGCTTGCAAGCCGCAGGTCTCTTCGTCCCGTACATCCACTATCCTGGCGGACCGAAGAGCGGATACCTGCGACTGTCGATTTCGGCCGGGCACGAGCAGGAACACATCCAACAGCTTCACGCCGCGCTGCGCATCGGTCTCGCCGACGTCGGGTGGAGTCGCTGACCAGAATCGAACGTATTCATGCCACGACTGATCGTCTCGCTCGTCCTGCTCACCGCCGTCTCGTGCGCCGCCCAAGACCCGCGTAACGCTCCTACTCTCTGGGACTATCGGCTCGAACACGGTTCCGCCGCGGACTCGGCCCTGCAGGGTTCGTTGGAAGAGGCAGATCGCGAGATCTGCGCCGAACTGGGCATCGACGAAGAGCAACGCGCCTTCGCTGTTCTCGACCTAGGCGTGGTGCGCAACGCGGATCTGTTCAACCGCCCGGCCAGCGTCATTCGATATGCAGCTCTGCGCCCCGACGCTCAGTTCTACGGAGCCAGCGTTCCGAAGATCGGAATCCTCCTCGGATACTTCGAAACATTTCCCAGCGCAGCCGCCGGCTTGGACGCCGGCATTCGCCATGAACTCGAGCAAATGATCAAACGCTCGTCCAACGATCTCGCGGCAAAGTACTCCAAGCTCATCGGACTCGATCGATTGCAGCAGATCTACCAATCGTCTCTCTACGCTCTCTATGACAGAGATCATGGCGGTGGCATCTGGTCGGGCAAACACTACGGCTACGACAAGCCGCGCACCGGAGACCCGATAGAAGATCTGTCCCACGCAGTCACGGTTCGACAGTGCCTTCGCTACTTCCTTATGCTCGAGCAGGGCGCCCTGGTAAGCCCCCGCGCCTCGGAAACGATGCAGTCGATCTTCGCCGCCCCGTCCCTCGAGTTTCACCAAGACAACTTTGTCTTGGGACTACGCGGCCGTGACGTCACGATGCTCCGTAAGAACGGGTTGTGGGAAGAGTGGCACCTGGATGTCGCCCGTGTCGAGGCCCCCAATCCAGGCGGCCATGGTAAGCGCGTGTTCCTCATCGCAGGCGCCGTGCAGAATTCCCGCGGCGGCGAGTACCTAGCCAAGATGGCGCCCCGAATCCACGACGCGTTGCTACCGGACCACGTGGCAAAGCCCGACATTCACCAATACCTCTGCTTGGATGATCTCGGAGCACCGAACAGCTCGACGGTGGAATCCGAAGTCATGCGACCCAACCACCCCTTCAACCGGGTTCTCTTGTCGTGGAACGCACGAACGCCGCGCAACGGCGGCGTTGCCATCGACGTGCGGGTCGGGCGTGCCGCCTCGAATGAATGGTCGCCCTACCTAGAGGTCGGGTACTGGGGAGAGGACCCACCGAGTCGCGGACCCAAAGAGTTCGAAGGTGGCAAAGTCCAGGTCGACGTCTTCGTCGCCGAAGAACGGTACGATCGTGTGCAGTACAGAGTCCGGACCAACGGTCGAGCGCGCGTCAAGAACGTAGCGCTGACCGCAAGCGACACGACTGGTCGACCGCACTCGATAGACACCGAAGCGGTCACCCGCGCGTTTCGAAACTTCGGCCCAAGGGTCGTGCGTCAGCTATCGGTTCCCTTCCGGAGTCAGACTCACGAAGACTCCGAACTCGCCCCGCGAATTTGCAGTCCGACCTCGGTCGCCATGGTTCTCGAGTTTCATGGTGTCGATGTTCCGACGGCCAAGCTCGCGCACCAGATCTTCGATGAAGATCACGACCTGTTCGGCAACTGGCCGCGAGCCGTGCAAGCGGCCTATTCCAACGGCGTCGAAGGATACCTCAGGGCGTTCTCGTCTCTGCGCGACCTCGAGTTGTTCATCGAGAAGGATCGTCCCATCGTGATCAGCATCAAAGCGGCCGAGGGAGAGTTGACCGGCGCCCCGTACGCCGACACCGACGGACACCTGCTCGTCGTCACGGGATTCGCAGCAAACGGGGACGTCTATGTGAACGACCCTGCGGCAAAGAACGCACGTGAGGGTCAGGTCGTCTACGACCGCCAGGAACTCGAACACGTCTGGCAACAAGCCGGCGGCGTCACGTACATCTTCCGCGGACCCGGAACTAACTAGAGGTGCGGCCGAAAAGTGCTGTTGATGCGAGAGGTCGCGATTTCAAGGTCAGTGCGCCCGGCGAAACGCAGTCGTATTGCTCATACTTCGAGTTTCGCCGGGCGTGCTGGCCGCCGGAAGCTCGAGGTCTCGCGCGA
>JAJFFE010000259.1 GCA_021776775.1 Planctomycetota bacterium
TCGCGCGAGACCTCGAGCTTCCGGCGGCCAGCACGCCCGGCGAAACTCGAAGTATGAGCAATACGACTGCGTTTCGCCGGGCGCACTGACCTTGAAATCGCGACCTCTCGCATCAACAGCACTTTTCGGCCGCACCTCTAGAACGGTACCGAGAGCTGCACGCCGGTGCCGCCGAACTCGATTTCGTGCACCAAGACGCTGGTTTGAATCGTCAGTGCGGCGCCCTTGCCGACGTCGATTTCGATCGGCAGTGCGATGGCGACCAGCGTGTCGTGGTCGGACTTGCGCAGTGCTGCGTTGCCTTGGAAGTCTTCGCGTTCTTGTAGAAAGTCGACGTACACGCTTGGCCAGAGCAGTACGCGCTCGTGCACGCGCCAATCGACTCCGACGAAGGCGGCCGTTTCGCGTCGACTGAACTTGTTGTCCATGGTGATGTCGCGCGGGCGTCGTTCGTTCTCCGAGAAGCGGAAGTACTTGGCGCCGAACCAAACGATCACGGTTTCGTTGATGGTGCGTCGGAGCTGTCCTTCGATCTGCCACATGCGTCGCGAGAGCCGTCGATCGCGAATATCGGTTGTGTCGAGGTAACGCACGCTTGCCATCCGAATCTCGCCGTTACCTTCGAGTCTCGCCTTCCACTGCTCGTTCAGCGGTAGGACGAGCTGCACTCCGCCGAAGAGACGTCGATCGTTGACGCTCAACGAATCGACGAGGTACGACCGCTCCAGTTGAGGATTCCAGTTGATCCAAGCGGTCAGTCGCCCCTCGCTGCCGATCGCTTTGGTTCCTTCGGCGAAGAGCGTGTAAGGCGTGTGCTTGTAGTCCCCGTCGTCCGACTTGCGGTTGAACGTCGCGTCGGCCAACACGAAGGCGAAGCGGAAGTGGTTTCCTGTTTCGTCGGACCACTCGAACTCCGGTTGGACGTCGATGTCTTCCTTCTCGGCGACGATCTCCGAATGCAGCGCAAAGCTCCAGCCGCGGCCGATCTTCGATCCGAGTCCAACTTGCGCTCGGTCATAACGGCTGTCGTAGTCTTCGTCGCGCCGGTAGCGGAACGAGAAGAAGAACGGGTCCTCGATGGCGATGGTCTTTCGCGCTTCTTGGAACGTGTAGAACTCATCGCTGGCATCACTGCCGGCGAGTCCGCGGAACCCTTCACGGTTGCGGTGCCACTGATCACGATGATCGACATGGAATCGATACAGCGAACGCAGCAGGAACGCATCGTCCGGGTAGTCGAAGCGGCGACCGAAGAGTTGGCCGCGATCGGCGCGGAATGGTTCCGGATCGATGCCCTGCATTCCCGCCCCTTGCGCGTGAGCAGTGGAGTGGAATCCGCACGTCAACAATGTGACGACCCCGGCGATGAGTGCGAACTTGGCGGTGGAAGTCAGCGCGGTCGGAGCCAGCGCCGACAGCACGTTCGCGAAACGATATCGGTCAAGTGGATGAACAGGACGCTGCATTGTTGCGGCTTTCCTAGCTGGGTAGAACGGCCGAGAGGCTCGGCCGGATTGCGGAGTGTGCTCGACTCGTCGAAGAGGATCAAGGCTCACACGGGGGACGGGTTCCCCGAGCGGTGCTCTACGGCTATCCGAACGGTACCCCTCAACGGTGACCCGGCTCACGCCCAACGAGCGACGGCAACCGCGATGGCGGCGACCGCGATGACGTGGATCGTGACCATTGCCATGAACTTCATCCGGTACGAGCGCTTGCTGGTTTTATGTCGCACGCCGTATTGCGCCAGAACCGACCCGGGCCAACCACCGATGAGTTCGATCGTGTGTAGGGTGTTCTCGGGCACTCGCATGCGACTGCCGTCGCTGCCTTCCGCCGCGCGCAATTTGTCGACGATGATCAAACGGAAACCGAACACGCTAGCGACGACCATCCACACCACGTAGACCACACCGATCTTCGGATAGCCGAGACAAGCGCCGAGCGATCCGGCGACGAACGGAATCGACGCAAAGATCACTCTCGAAGGTGGGACTCGGTCGAACTTCGGAATCTCGGCGCGAACCGCACGGCGCTTGAGAAGCGCGGCGTCGATCGACAACACGAGCTCGAGTGCAACTCCAGCGACCAAGTAGGCCACCACTGCCGCATCGACTCGAAAGTAGAAGAGCGCCAACGCGCCGCCGCCGAGTCCGGTGGTGACGACTCCGGCCAGTGGCACCCCCTTGCCCGACCACGCAAGGAAGCGGTGGAGATAGGTGATGATGATCATGCCGACGGCGACGAGCGCGGCGAGGAACCAGGCGCGCCCCATCGCGTCGAACCCTTGGTGGCGCACCACCCGATCTCCGATGGCGACCAGCAACGCCCAGCTCGCCCCGCTGCCGGTGAAGTTCAGGATCGTGGAAAGGTGGCGCATGGGGGTGAGCTTTCGGGTTTCTCGGTCAGGTTAGGAATCTGGCTACGCTACGCCGGTTTTGATGGGCCGGTTATACTGTGCCGGTTGGATAGTGTCGTTGGTTCCTCGCAAACAGGAGGCGAAATCATGTCGCGAGTGTGGTTCACGTCGATGGTCGTCACCGTCTCGATCGTGGTTGGCTTGTTCTCGTTCGAAGGAGTGGGGCGCGCTGCGATTGATGGCGAAGCGTCACCCGCATCGCAGCTCGACGCCATGCGGTGGTTAGCGGGTACTTGGGAAGGGCCGATGGGCAAGGGGGTCTTCCGCGCGTACTACTCGACTCCTGACGGTGGCAAGATTCTCAGCTACAGCGAGATGCGCCGCGGGGAGATCGTTGCGTTCCACGAATTCGAACGGTTCGAAGTGCGGGACGGTGTCGTGCACTTGCAGCCGTTTCCGGGGGGGCGCCCGGTCGCATCGTTCAAGCTGTCGAACCTCGCCGCGACAAAGGCGACGTTCGAGAACCCGGAGAACGACTTCCCGAGCCGCATCGTCTACGAGCGGATCGGTACCGATCGACTGGTGATCACGCTCACCGCGTCCGGCAGCGACCAGAAGCAGGTCTACGATCTCGTGAACAAGAACGTCCCTCCTAAGAATGGCCCAGCGACCGGACCCAAGAAGAAGAACTAACTGTAGCGCAGCCCATGACCTGTGCGCTTTTCCTGCGATCGAGCGTTACCTTCCGGGCGCTCGGTTGAAGGTGAAGCAAGGAGTGACCCACGGCCACGATGACGAAGTCCCGGTCCGAGTTCGAAGCTGACGATGAGTTGGCGATCGCCCTTCGTGGCGAGTCGCGAGCTCTGTTGAGTTTCATCGTGATGCTCGTCGGCGATCTCACCGTGGCCGAGGACTGCTTCCAAGAGACGTGTCTCGAAGCGTGGCGCCACCGCGCGAGGTTCGATCGCACGAAGGATCTCGGTCGTTGGCTTCGCGGCATCGCGCGCAACATGGCGCATCGCTCGCGGGCCGGCCGCTCTCCGCTGTCGCTCAGCGAAGAACACGAGAGTTCGTTGGCGACGGCGTGGACCACGGTCGAGTCCGACCACCGCAGTGACGAGCGACACTCCGCGCTTCGGCACTGCATCGATCAACTCGAGGATGACCAGCGATCGTTGGTCGAGCTTCGTTACAACGATCACCACTCGCACGACACGATCGCGCGTCAGCTGGGGCGGACGACTGCGGCAGTGAAGATGAAAGTCTCTCGGTTGCGGCGTCGTCTTCAGGAGTGCGTCAAGCGTCGGCTGGGATCCGAATAGAGGTACCGTGACTGGCAACGACGAACGTTCGATGCATGCGCAGGAGTGGGTCGATCGCCATTTGGCGGGCGATCTCTCCCCCGAAGAACAGCGCCTGTTCGAGGCGTTGCTGGCCAGTAGCGAATCCGCCCGGGACGCGTTGGCGCGCGCGGTTCAAGTCGAACTCGATCTCGTCGCCGTGCTCGGGTCGGGGATGCCGGTTGTATCGTTCGATCGACCGTCGACGTTGCGTCGGTGGTGGTGGTCGGTTGCCGTCGCGGCGGCGCTTCTCTTGTCGGTGTTGTACGCCGTGCAGTGGTTCGGCGGCTCGACGCGCCATGACGATCCGACCGCCGGAGTTGCTACGACGATGTCCCTCGACGCCATGCTCGCCAAGCCTGGAGTCTACTCGCTAGATGCAGGGACCCGACTCGAATTGGGCACGACCACCATCGCCGTCGTCGCGCCCGCCCAGATCAACACCAAGCTGGTTGATCGCGACCCTTCCCTCCTCCCGATCGCCCTGCTCGACGGCGTCTTTCGCGTCGACGGCCATCCCCCTGACCGTCGACTGCAGACTTCGGCCGGGCACCTCGCCGCGGCTGGCCCGGAGGCGTCGAGCTACGAGATTCGCGTTTCGCGTTCCCCGGAAGGAACACCCATGCCTACTGTTTCCGCGTTGCGTTCTCCCGTGATAAGCACGCTGCTGGTTCTCTCGGGTCTCGTCGCGTACCAATCGACCGGCAGCGACGCGCTGCTGTTCGACGCCGACGCGGGCGTCGTTACGCTATCGAACGACGGCTCGTTGGGAAGGGTCCGCGATCGTGAGGGGCTCGCCTACCAGCGGTCACGTGGCAGCCAGCGTTGGACGCTGTTGAGCAAAGAGTCGACGTTGCGACCCGGCGACTGGATCAAGACCGGAACCCGGGGGGCTAACGCCGCGGTGCTGATGCTCGCCAATGGAACGCGGTTGACGCTCGGGCCCGCGACTCACATCGACTTGGTTGGCGTCAATGCGGTGAAACTCGTGCGCGGGGAAGTTCACGTTGAACCTGCCAGTGGCTCTCGCTGTGAGATCGAAGGACCGGGCGGAGCGAAGCAAACGCTCGACAGCGGCGGCACCATTGCTATTCGCGACGACGGTTTCGTTCGGCTAGAGAGCGATCCGCGTTGGCTGGTCGGTTACCGCAGCGATCGCTCCACGGACGCGCTCGGTAGTCTTCTCGCCAACGTCGACGGCCGCGACGTCCCGTTGACCATGGGCTATCACAAGGTGACGGTCGATATCCGCGATCAGATTGCGCGGACCGTGATCGAAGAGTCGTTCGTCAATCACACCGACAGTGTGCTCGAAGGGGTGTTTTACTTTCCGCTGCCGGCGGATGCGTCGATCTCTGGATTCGCCATGTGGATCAACGGCGAGAAGGTGCACGGCGAGATTGTCGAGAAGCAGCGAGCGCGAGAGATCTACGAGACGATCCTGCGCGAACGGCGCGACCCAGGACTTCTGGAATGGGCGGGCGGGAGCATCTTCAAGGCGCGTGTCTTCCCGATCTCGTCGGAAAAGCGAATCGAGATCTCGTACACTCAAGTGCTGTCGAAGACGGCGCCGGCGCTGGCTGACGCCGCTTCGCCCGCCTCTTCTTTTCGGTACCGCTACGCGCTGGCCAGTGATCTGACTCGCTCGACCCCGCTCGAGAAACTCGAGATTCACGTTCGGGTCGCGTCCGAGGATCGTCTGCTCGGCGTCGCTTCGCCGAGTCACGCTTGTCGGGTTGAATCGACGGATCACACCGCGCGCGTCGAGTACTCCGCCGAGGACATCTCGCCGGATCGTGACTTCGAGTTGGTGGTCCAGACGGAGTCGTCGACCGAAGGTCCTCTACGGGCAATCACGCACCGGCGGGGTGACGACGGCTACTTCATGCTGCTGCTCGACGCGCTCCCGCTCGAGGGTTCAATATCGACGACCCCGATTGCGCGTGATCTCATCGTCGTCGTCGACACGTCGGGGTCGATCGATGAGTTGACGCGCCGTTCGCAGGTTGCCGCTCTCGATGCGCTGCTCGGTGGGCTCGGCGAGAGCGATCGCTTTGCGCTGGTGACCGTCGATAGCGAAGTCCGTTGGCTCGGCGAAGCCGGGCAGCGATCGGCCGGCGACGCTTCGTCCGTGGAGAGTGCGCTCAAGTTCTTCGAAGCGCGTCCTTCCTTTGGCGGCACTCGTCTGGTCGACGCGCTTCAACAGGCGTTGTCGCACGCCAACGACGACACGCACGTGGTCTACCTCGGCGACGGGGTCGATACCGTGCAGTACTTCGACCCGACGGCGCTGCTGAATGAAGTGCGCCGCACCTACCGACGCGGTCGCGTGCACTCCGTGGCGGTCGGGCCGCACGAAGCTCGAGTCATGAATGAGCTTGCCACCACGAGTGGTGGTTCGGTGAGAGAGATCACCACGCCCGAGAACGCGATCGCGGTGGTGCAGGGTCTGCTCGATGAACTATCGCGGCCGACGATCGAAAACTTGCAGCTCGATGTGCGCGGCGTCGACGTCGCGGCCATTCACCCCAAGGTACTCCCCAATTTGCCCATCGGCTCGCAGGCGGTAGTCGTCGGTCGCTTCGACGCGACCCAGGAATCGACCGGGGCGACGGTTCGAGTGCAAGGCCGGCTCGGGGCGACTGAGTGGCAGGCCGAGTTCCCGCTCGAACTGCGCGCCGAAGACGGTGGCAACTCGTTCATTCCCCGGTTGTGGGCCCGTCGCCACCTCGACCATTTGTTGAACCAGGGAACGACACCGCGCATCGCCACCTCGATCATTGAACTCTCCGAAGACTTCCAGATAGCCACTCCGTACACGTCGTTCTTGGTGCTCGAGACCGAGGAGGATCGCGAGCGGTTCGGCGTGCAGAAGCGCATGCGGATTCGCGATGGCGAGCGGTTCTTTGCCGACGGTCGTGACTCGGTCGAGTTCGCCTTGGTCCAGCAGGCGATGTTGGCGGCCAAGACGTGGCGTGTCGAGTTACGCAGCCACGCGCTCGACTTGTTCCGGGACATGGGGCGTGCCGCGTTCGGTCCCGCGTCCGGTGCGGCCTACGCCGTCAACGGCGCAAGTAGTGGATCGACCGCGAACAGCGGGTGGGGTTTGCGCGGTCAAACAGCGACGCAGAGTCTCTCGCTCGGCGTGCAAGACGAAGAGTTGGCGGAAGGGAGCGATAGTGGGGTCCACGGCATCTTCGATCTCGACGACGAAGACGAAGAGTCCGGGGACCGGCTGCCATCGGAAGAGTTCTTCCAACCACTGTCGACTCTCGCGACGCCTCGCCCGGCCGGGCGCCGACAGGGTCGGGCTCCCAATTCTAAGATGTCTCTCGCCCAGCTAGACGAGAGCCTCGTCGGTAGGGCTGACCAAAACCGGCTGCGGCTGCGGACAGGGCCGCTACTCGATCACTTTCCACCGGTACCCGGTCGGCACTTCGAGCGTCCGGTGGCGCAGTGGCCCGACGCCATCCTGGATCGATTGCATCGGCTCGATCGTACGCCGACCCTCTCCACACAGCCGCTCGAGGTTCGTCAGACGACCGTGGTGATCCATCCCAGCGGCGCACGCCTTTCGCCGAGCCGCGCCGAGTGGTTGTTGTCGGAGTCGAAGTGGTTCCAAACGACACTTCACCGAGACGGCGACGCGTATCAACTACATTGGTTCGACGGCGAGGAACGGGGAGTGGCGCGGGCCGACTGGTTGCTGGGGAGTGTTCGAGCCGTTCTTGATGGAGACGCCAATGCGTGGGGGGTGCCGATGGAGTCGGTGTTTCAGCATATCGCTGCGCACTTCTCCCAGTTCGACTTCGTCTCCGAGTCGAACGAGATGACGTCGGCCGGCGACTCCGTCTGGCGCATAACGTTACGCATGCGACGGGATCCGGAGACGTGGGCTGAACTCGACATCGATCTGGCCAAGCAGTTGATTTGCGTGGAGCGCTATTTCCAACGAGGCAAGTTGACCTCGACCACGACGGTGGAAGAGTTCAGCGAGGAGGCGAGCGCGTGGTGGCCAGCGCGCAGTGTGGTACGGGGACCCGATGGCGCTGTCGTGCAGGAGCACACGCTCGAGGTGCGCGCGCGTTCGGCCGAGGAGTTCTCACGCGAGTTCGCGGACAAGTTGGCGTTTCGATCGGACGCGGTACTGATCGGCAGTCTCAAGAACCGGTTGGACGCGTTGCAGGCGATTCGAGACGCCGAGTCGAGCGGAGAGCGAGCGCGGATCGAAGACCAGCTCGTCGTAGCGGACTGGCACCTTGCGGCTCTGTCGGCGGATCGCTCTCTCTTGTACCTCTCCGCGATCTGGGAGACCTTGGGCGACAAGCTGGGCCGCAGTCGATTGGAACTCGCGGCGCTGCCGAGACTGCGTCGCAACGAAGAGTTTCGCCGTCTTACCGTCCTCGTGGCCGAGCGTCTCGCCGAAAACGTGGGGCTGGCTGATCGCGCCGCGATCGACGAACTTTACGATCAAGCGCACGCTCTCGGCTGGAGCGAGCGCGCTCCGATCTTGGCGTCGATGGAGACGATCTATCGCCGACTGCAGCGGCCGGAGATCATGGCCGAGTATCGGTACCGTCACGTGGCGCGACTGCGGGGAATCGGGGACTCGAAGCGAGCGCGCGATCAGCTACGGTCGTTGTGCGCGGACTATCCGGAGCGAGTCCAGTGGATTCGTGAGTACGCCAACTCGCTCGCCGAGATCGGCGAACTCGACCGGGCGCTCATCTGGATCGACGAGATCGAGGTGGCCCGTACTTCGCGAACGGCAGCAGAAGTGCGCGATCTCCGAGCGCTACGGTTCGATCTCCTTCGTCGAGCCGGACGTCTCGCCGAGGCGGTCGACTACGCCGAAGCGTGGTTGTCGGCCGTCGATCGAGACGGCGTTGTTCCGCCCGACTACCAGCGACTCGAGCTCTACTTGACCGATGTGCTTCGCCTCGATCGGGTCGATACGTTCAATCAACTGCTCGCCAACTGGCTATCGATACCGCTCGTCGACCTGACGCCGGTGAATCGCAGCAAAGTCACTGCAGCTCTTCGCCACGCCCTCGGCCAGGCGCAGGGGCTGTACAGGAACCAACCGCTTCCCGGGTGGCACGATCCTCTGTTCGACCTCGCGCGTCGCGCGCTCGATGCGGAAGAGTTCGCCTTCTTGTCCACGGTCATGTCGCACGACGCGCTCTCGTGGACCGAGTCCGGACGTGCGTTCCAGGCAGCAATGGCCGACCGCGTCGAGGCTGAAGTCGAAACACTCTCGTACACCGCGCTCTACTATTTGCTCTCCGGACTTCGATCCGCGGAGGTCGAGCGCCGTGGCGGGGCCGAGTGGCGCCGAGGCGTGGCCAGCCGAATACTGACGCGCTGGATTGAAGCGGCGACCGAGATCGATCGCAATGATCGAGTGGCCGCGGTGGTTCTCGCCCACGGAGGAGCGGCCGAACAGCTGGCGTACTGGCGTCACCGAGTCGCGATCGAGCGCAACCCGCATGAACTGCATCGACTTCACGCCCAGGTCCTGCGATCGCTACTCGCCTTCGTTGGGCAGTCCGACTCTGTCGATCGTCTGATTCCCGAGATCGTCGACATCCTGACCACGCTTGCGTCGGTCACGCCGCTCGTCGGCGAGTACCCGGACGAACGGGAGACGCGGGTCGACCACGCCCTGGCCGAGATTCGCTACGTCGTGGACACCTTTCCTGCGTCCTACGTCAACGCTCAGCTACGCGCCGACCCGACCTCGAACGACCTGACGCGCCGCGCGTTGGCAGTGAAGCGTGACGGGTGGGCGAAAGAGGGGCGTCGGCGGCTCATCGATATGTTGCAACAGGTCGCGTCGGTGGACTTCGCAGTTTCACGTTTCTTACTTCTAGAGACGGTCTGGGTCGCTTCCAGAGACGCGTCGAATTCCGCGGTGTTGGTCGAGCCGATTCGCGAATGTCTCGGCTACCTGTTAGAGGACCTGGACGAGACAGAAGAACCCGTGGATCGGGCGACGGCTCGCCGGACTGCGTACCTCGAACGATGCATCGCTTCGCTCGGACACTTCGCGTTGTTCGGACCGTCGGATATCGCTCAACCGTTGCGGGAAGAGCTCGTCGCTCGTCTTCGTCGGGGGATGAACGACGGAGATTCGCGTCACGACTTCGCCGGCTGGTTGGCCACGTTCTACGTGGCGCTCGACGACGTTACTGTACTCCAGCAGTTCTGCGTTGAACGCTACGGGAACGGCGCACGTACCGAACAGCTTGCATGGGGTCGATTGCTCGCCTATTTGCGAGCCGAGTTGGGCGAGTTCGAATCGGCGATCACGATGCTCGACGCGATCGACGCGCAGGATCCCCTCAGCTCGGCGGATCTGGCGTCGGTGGCTCGCTGGTACCAACTCCTCGGTGATCAAGAACAGTGGCGCAAGGCAAAGATCCGCAGCTTTGAGTCTTCCAGCGAGTGGCAACTCTCTTGGTGGATCGACGAGCAAGCCGAGGTGCTTGACGAAGAGGTCCCCGGAGAGCTGAGCGCCGATGTCGAGTTCGCGTTCGTCGCGCTTTTGCGGAAGGCTCGTTCTCCGACGGGCCACGCGAGCACTCTTCTAGACCTGTACCTCG
Source organism: Planctomycetota bacterium (assembly GCA_021776775.1). Taxonomy (GTDB): domain Bacteria; phylum Planctomycetota; class UBA8108; order UBA1146; family JAJFFE01; genus JAJFFE01. The sequence continues at coordinate 10,305 of JAJFFE010000259.1, forward strand.
AGTGCCGCGACTTTCGACTGCTGCGCAGCTTGGCGGGGGCGGTGGTGGGACATAGCGCGCAGGGGATCTATCCCGTCGTCGAGTCGTTTCGTGTTGTGGTCAATGGGCTGCAAGAAGAGGCGGCGCTCGATCAGTGTGTCGAGCAGATTGAGTTCTACCGCGCCGGCGATCTGACCGACCTCGACCGTCGTGCCCTCGATCTCATGGAGTTCTTTGCAGGCCGACGCGCGCTGGAACTCGGGCACGGGATCGAACAGCACGAACGATCCGTACTCGCGGCCCTTCAACGCGCCGATCAGACAACCTTCGCCGAGGGCGAGGCTCTCGCTAAGTCGAAGTTGCTCGGAGGGATCGGCGAGATTCGTTCGACCGCCGTACTCGACGAAGTGGTGAAGCAGTTGGCGGCGTGCCAGCGGTCCGTACCGCGGGGAAGTATTGCGCGTACGGAGATTGCGTTTCGACGAGCAGCCACACTGTGGCAGAACCACGGTCACGAGTCGGCCGATCGTGGCGCCGCGGTGCGCATTGCCGAAGCGGCGATCGAAGAGGTGAGGAGTCACCGCGGCGATCGAATGCCGGCGGAGGCGCAGCACTTCTTGTCCGTCCTCGGCGGCTACTACCTGGAGCAGGGTCGTCACCGCGATGGCGAGCGGTTGTGGAAGCGTGAATTGGACACGGAGTATCCGGCGACACGGAAGAGTTGGATCTATCCGCAGTGGATTCGCTACCTGATCTCGACGTACGAGGCCGGAGCCGGGATCTCACTAGGGTCCGGTTTTCAGCTGTTTGCCGCCATCGAAAGCGAGATCGATCGACTGATCGATCTTCGCTACGGCGGTGACCACCAGGTGGTTCACCTCGTTCAAGAGCGGTGTCGAATTTGGCAGAGCGCCAAGATCGATCGCGACATCCTGCAGCGGCGCGTCCTCGACTTCGCGTTTCGTCGGGTGCCTGAGATTCTCGATCGTCAGCAGCATCGTCAGAGTGCAGTGATCGTCAACAAGACGGCCGAGGCGGTGTGCACTTGGGTCGGCCCGATCGAAGCGGTTCGCTTTCTCACCGTTCGAGCCGAGAACGAACCGTACTGGGTCACTCTGGCGAACACAGACTTTTGGCGAAACAGTGGCTCGCTGCTGGCGCGTTACCTTCGCGAGGTCGAAGGCGGAACGGGCGAGCTTTCGGCTGAGTTGGAGCGACGAACGCTGCAGATCGTGTTGACCGAGTTGCGCCGGGATCTCACGGAGCAAGGCAGTCGATACGAGCCGATCTACCACGACAATTACCGGGAATTCTGGTCCAAGCATCAGGATCGTTTTGTGGAGGTAGCACGAGAAGTTGCGGAGACGCAGACGGACTCCGGCCCCGGCATCCTGTACGTGGCGAGGTATCTCTTCCATGGAGTGGGCAAAGCGAACGACGCCTTCGGTTACTTGCGACCGGCGCTTCGTCGCGGCTTGCTCGATCTCGACGGGCAGTTCAGGTTTGCGCGGATGCTGCACGAGGTCGGAGAGACCGACGAGGCGATTCCGATTCTCGAGTCTGTTCTGGCGGCGCGCCCGCGACAGATACCGGCCGTGACGCTGCTCGTGAACTGTTACGCAGCGCTCGGTCGCACGGAAGACGCCACACGAATCTTGGCCACGACGGAGTCCGAGTACCGCAGCTCTGGAGCCCCGTCCGAAATGATCATCGCCATGCTGGCGCACGTAGCGGAGTCAGCGAGGATCGCAACGGAAGCGATTCGGCTCTACGGTGAAGCGATCAACCTGCGAACGCGAACGCACGCGAGTCGCTCCGACGAAACGTTGTCCGGGTACTACGAAAAGCAGTCGAAGATGTACTTCGAACTCGGTCGTATCAAAGAGGCGGTCGACGCGGCGGTCGGGGCGATCGTGACGGGGGCCGGATCTCGGCGGCGTTTGTCTCAATCGGTGAATCAACTGCAAGCAGTGTTGACCGGCGCGCCAGATCTGACCGTTTATGTGGCTCTGTTCGAGGCGGAAGTTGCGGAGTCTCGCATTGAGAACCCGATACTGCGGCACGCGATTGGAGCTGCGTTTGTGGCGCGTTCCGACGTGGCGTCCGCGATTCCACACCTCGTGGTGGCGGTCGAGTTGGACGAGAACAACAGCGACTACCACCGATCGTTGATTAACGCGTACGACGCGCTCGGCGACTATGACCGTGCGATCGAGGCGACGACTCGCCTGGCGACCATCGAGACGCGAGACTTGCAGTTGCTGAGAGATCTAGGGGATCGACTCACCCGTCTCGAACGCAGCGCGGAGGCGGAGCGGGCGTACTCCGCACTGGTCGAGGCAACGCCGAACGAATCGGAAGGGCACACGGCTCTCGCAGAAGTCCGAGAAGAGCAGAAGAACTTCCGTTCGGGGAATCGGCACTGGCGCGAAGTGACGCGGATTCGTAGCCTCGAACCCACGGGCTACTATCGACTGGCCAAGGGGCTCATCACCGTCGGCGAGTACGATGAAGCGCGTGAAGTCATCGAGCAGCTACGCACGACCGAATGGCCCGAAGAGTTCGGGAGCCAACACGGCAACGTGCTGGAACTCGAGGCGCTGATTCCGTAGCGCATGAGGGGCCGGGTGGTAGGGGAGGCGCAGGGGATCGGGCGTCTGCGTCTTTGGGCTTGGTACCTCCTCGTCTTCGTGCCCCGGCCGCGACGTCGTTTGCAATTGTCGTCGGATGAACGCTATAGTTGGATCTCCCTCCATTCGGCCTCGGCCGATCGCTGTCCTCCCTCGGCAGGATGATCGGTATCGCAAGGAGTACGGATGGCCTTCCTGCTTCGTTCGTTATTTCTATCCGCGGTTCGCTCGGCTCGTGTCTCGGGCCGCATGGCTTCCAGAACCGTTGCCTCGCGCACAGCCTCCATGGTTGTTCTTTTCGTGTCTTTCGTGGCGTTTGCTTCCCAGGCGTTCGCCGCCGACGTAGTGCCGCCGCGAGCGCCTGTGACGGGCGTCGTCGTTACGGTCGACGGCTCCACTATCCCCGAGGCCAGGCTCGAACTCGTTCCCGCCGACGCAACGCGTTCGCTGCAGATTCTCCGTTCATTCCCAGAACCGTTTCGACTCGGAACGTTGCGGTCGGTTCCGACGACGCTGCGCTTCGAAGCTCGATCCGGTCGAGATGGCTCGTTCCGGTTCGCCTCGGTGCCGAGTGGGCTGTATCGCCTTCGTGCGTCTGCGCCTGGCTATCGGCAGTTGAGCGGCGATAACAGATGCTTCACTGTGGTGGGGGAAAAGGGACTCGAGCAGGTTCGCGTCGAGTTGGAGAAGTCTTCGTCGCTCGCTGTTCTGATCGTGTCGGCGAACGAACCGGTGGCCGGCGCGACGGTGGAACTGATCTATCGGGCGTCCCGCCTCGTGGACCCCGTCGTGGTTGCGACGTCGATAACCGGCTCTGACGGCCGGTGTCAGTTTTCGAGCGTGCCTGTCGTTCAAGGTAAAGAGTTCGAAGTCGTGGTCGACGCTCCTGGGCGTCCGCGCGCCACGTCGAGTATCAGGAAGCGCGCGCGATCGACGAAGCGGATAGCGCTGCAGCGCGCCAAGCCGGTGACGGTTGTCCTCGACGGGCCGAACGCGGGGGGCGACGGTTGGCTGGTACGGGTTCCTTCCGGCGGAGCACACTTCACTCATGTTGTCGGTGGCGTTCCCACCGTCGACGTGGCCGGGGAGGCGCGTTGTTTCCCCATGCACGGTGGACGCGCGGTCGTTGTTCTGGGGAAGTCCACGTCGTCGTGGTACGCGCTGTCAGATGACCACGGCATCGCGAGACTCGGAAAGCTCTCCGCGAAGAAGGGCGAGGTTTCCGTGCCGGTTCGGTGGAGTGGAGTGCGGCGCGGCCGGGTCGTTCGCGAAGCGAACAGTCCGGACAAGGACAAGGCGACGAACGCACTGCCGACCGCCCCCATTTTGCTGGCGGATACGCCTGCGCGTGGGCGTGATCTTGCCGTCGTGAGTTTGGCCCGCGGACCTGGCTTCGTGGCCAAGGTCGAAGCGACGCCCGACGCGCAGGGGTTCTTCCACGTTCCGATCTTCAACCCCGAAGCGATCTCGTCGTGGGTGTTCGCGTTTGGTCTCGGGGTGCTCGGTTTTGAGAAATCGTGGCCGACGGACGGAACGTTCTCGATCAACGCCGACGAGGCGGCCGACTACATGACCCTCGGCGTAGAGCCGCCGCTCGAACGAAAGCTCGATCCGACGCGGCGCCTCGAAAAGATCACCGCCGCCGGACCGTCGTCCAAGTTCAACTCCTTCTTGCGCCAAGAACTCGACAAGTTGAGGAGCAAGGGGTGGTCGCGCGATCGAGCTCGTTACTTCGAGAAGATCCGTCGCAAGCACGTCGTCACGTCGGAAGTCTTTTGGATCCAGCAACTCGATCGAGCCCCGCGCTTCGCCATCTGCGAGATGCTTCTGACTCAGGGAAACCAAACTCTGATCTACGACGAACGCGGCGGCCTGTTGCCGATCGACGAGGAATTGACCGAGCTGCTCCGCGTCGGAACTCGCAACAAGATCGAGATTCTCGTCTCGGATGAGTGAACTGTTGGAAGTCCGGTTGAAATCGCAATCTCGGAAACGGCGGCGCGGCGACTGCGCGCGCACTAGCCCACTCGAGGGCAGCCCGCGGAGCGCCAAAACGACGGTTCGGCCGAGCGCGCTCCACGGTCCCGGCCGGACCTCATCGGACGCCTGAGGGGCGTGTCGCCGGCCCGGCCCCGAAGCGCGATGGACGTCTCTGCATTGTGGGGTACGATGGCTCGCTACTTATAGGGGGCTCCATGCATGTTGTTCGTCGAGTAGTCACGGTGTTCTTGCTGTTCGGTCTCGTCTCGTGTTCGAGCGGACTCGGCAAGGGGAATAGCAATCCGCAAGCGACGGGCAACACCACGCCGTCGGGGAACATTCTGCAGGCGTTCGACCTCGGCATGGCTCCGACGGGTGGCGTGTCCGACAGTGCCGCCGTCGCCGCGGTCTTGCCGGGAGAGTCCGGCGACCTGCGCGTTGTCTTCGTGGCGTACTCTTCGCCCGCTCCCGCGAGTGAACTCATCGATCCGCCGCCGACCGACACCAATGCGTCGTCCGACGTATTCGTCGCCGCCGTCGTGAACATCGCGAGTGCCGACGGCACCCCGACCGCGTTCAATCAAGCGTTGCTCGAGGTGTTTGAACATCCGCGCTGCGTGACCTGTCACGGATTTCCTGCCACCGCGCCGGTCGGCCACCCCGGCGGCTTCGATCCGGCGGTCGATTGCTCTGGATGCCACAACGCCGGCACGATCGGCGTCGCCGGGTTGGAGTGGTTTTCGCCGGCCACCGTCGGACAGGATCTCGATTTTCGCGACAAAGACGCGGCCGAGTTGGTGGCTCAGATCGCGGCCTGGGAGGTCCCTCATCTCGCGGCGGACCCGACCTTTCGGATCATCGACCACGTCGGTAATGACTCGCGCGTCTTCTGGGCGTTCGAAAGCGGCGTCGTGCCGCAAGATCGCCCGCGGCGCACCACCGTCCCGGTTGATTTCATGGAGTTCCTGTCGTTGGTCGAGGCGTGGGATGCGGCCGGTCGGCCGGTGACGACCGCGTCCGCCATTCGGGATACAGCGCTCGTGAGCAGCGTCGCCGGCGGCGCGGCCGCCAACGGCGCTTCGCACTCGCCCGCGATCGCCTTTGTTCCCGCCGTGGCCCCCGGCCCGGGCGATCCGCTGGGCGCACTTTTCATCGCATACATCTCGAGCGGTTCAGACCTCCCCGGTACTGGGGCGGCGGGCGTAGACCAACTGTTCTGGACACGAGTCGACGTCTTCCTCGACGCCGGTGACGTCGTGCGCTTGGTCTCGCAGCCGACCGTCACCCGTTTGGCGAGCCACACGTTTGCCTCGTCGTCGGCTCGCTCCAACGCCGCTTCGGCGAGGCCCGCCATCTCCTCGGACGGAACGCGAGTCGTGTTCGAATCGCTGGCCACCGATGTCGGCGTCATTTTTACCGACAACAACGGAGCTGCCGAGCCCGACGTGTTCGAGTATCAGCGAACCGGCGATGCGGTTCAGTTGCTGAGCGCAACGGCGCCCGGTAGTGGACTCACCGGTAACGCGGGATCGCGCCACGGCACGATTGACCCGACCGGACAGTGGACGGCGTTCGCTTCGGACGCGACGGACTTGGTATCCGGGGATAGCAATAACGTGCGCGACGTTTTCTACCGCCCGCTCACCGGTGCCGACTTGACGATACGTCGCGCGAGCGTTCGCAGTGATGGGAGCCAAGGATCGGGCGGCGATTCGGATCACCCCACGGCGAGCGTTTCTAGTGGCACGCTGCTGGTGGCGTTCGAGTCGCAGAAGCGCAACCTGACCGACGATTCCGTGACCGCCGAGAAGAACGTGTATCTCTTCGACGACGCGGGGCCAGCGACAACGTTGATCAGCCGCAACTTGTCCGGCGTGGCGGGGAATGGCGATAGCGGATCTCCGCGATTGACCGCGGACGGAACGTCGCTAGCGTTCGAATCGCGGGCGAGCAACCTAGACGACATTCGCACCACCGACGGTAACTCGCTCGCCGACGTCGTCGTTACCGACTTGGCGACATTCTTGACGGCGCGTACGTTTTCGTCGCAGCGTCTCACGGTCACCTCGGCCGGCGCTGATTCGGATGGCGACTCCACTCTGTGGGCTGTGGCGAGCTTCGAGCGAAGCGAAGGCAGCTACGAGGAGACGTCGGCGTTGTTCTCGACGGCGGCGACCAACCTATCGGCGAGCACGTCGACGGATCGCGTCTTGGCGTTCGTCAAACCGAACTTCAATCCGCTTTGCACCCTGCAAGCGACGCCGAGTTCGTTGCTCGCGCTTACCGGCGATGTGGTGACCTTCGACGGCTCCGGATCGAGCGATCCCGACGGCGATACCATCGTCCAGCACTCGTGGGACTTCGGCGACGGCGGCAGTGCTCTCGGCGCCACGGTCAGCTATAGCTACGCAGTGGCTGGTGTCTATACCGTCGTGCAAACAGTGGAGGACTCGCGCGGCGCCCGCTCGACATGCAGCGTCACGATGACGATCAACTTCAACAACACGTTGCCGACGGCCGTGCCGGGAACCTATCCGACGACCGCCGAAGACATTGCCATCACGTTCGACGGTTCAGGATCGTCGGACGTCGATCCCGGTGATTCCATTGTCCAGTACTCGTGGGACTTCGGAGACGCGACGCCGGTGGTCACATCGGCGACCGCTACCGCCGTGCACACGTTCGCAGATCCGGGTGTCTACACGGTCGCGCTCACCGTGACCGACATGTTTGGTGGTACCGGGACCGCGTCGACCGCGGTCACGATCGTCGCCAACACTCCACCGACATGTAATATCACGGGGCTCGCTTCGGCGGACGCCGGAGACACGGTGACGTTCAGTTCGACGATCGGTGATGAGACGCCGGGCACCGTTACTCGACAGTGGACCACCAACGGCGGAACGATCACGAGCGCAACTTCGACCGCGGCCTCGGTCAATATTCAGTTTCCCGTGTCGGGGACGTTTACCGTGACGTTGACGGTGACGGATGCGTTCACCGCGACCGGCACTTGCACCCACATGATCGTGGTCGATCCGGTCGTGCCGACGTCGTTCGCCGACGTCTATACGCAGATCATCGACGTCATGCCGTTCGACTGCAATCGGTCGGGGTGCCACGACGGAGTGAACCAGGATCCCGCCTTGAACGGCCAAGCGACCGCGTTCGGTAACTTGGTCGGCCAGCCCGCCGACACGCCGTGCGACCCCGGGCCGGCTCAGATCTACGTCGTGGGCGGGGACCTGCCCAACAGCTACTTGATCGAGAAGTTGACCGACGCCACCCCGACCTGCGGCGGACAAATGCCGGACGGTGGACCGTTCCTCACCGACGCGCCGCACGCCAGTTTGCTGAACCTCATCCAGTCATGGGTTTCGGACGGTGCCAACCCGTAACGTCGGACCCTCCGACCGCCACGACCTGCGTGATGACGCGACCGATCCGGCCCTCGCGTGGCGGAGTGCCAATAACGTATTGGGACGTTTCGCCGGAACTGCCTTCTGGTTAGCGGTTTGTGGCGGGGCCCCCCGCTTCACGTTCGGCGAACGTGCGTGCCCCATCCTACTCTTCGTTTGGAAGAACCAGCGGCGTCGCTGTGCGCGGCGTGGCGTTTTTCGAAGCCGACCCGTTCCGGGGGGGACGGATGAGTAACGGAGGTAGCTTGGGACAAGATTCAAGCAACAGAACGCGTGGTGGATCGACCCGCCGCTGGGCACTAGGGCTGGCTGCGTTGACCACCGCCGGAGTTCTGACGACGACCGACCCGGCGTGGGCGCAATCGGCACCGGTGTCCGATCAACTCGTCGTACACCTGCGAGCAGACACCGGAGTGAGCACCGATACCACGGGCGGTGTCACGGACTGGTTGGACCTGGCGCCTGACGGCGATGACAACAGCGCGCTGCAGCTGAGGAACGGCGAGCGACCCTTCGTCGTGCCGGACGCCATCAATGGGCAACCGGCGCTGCGCTTCGATGGCGTCAACGACGTCCTGTCGATCGGGCCGAGCGAAGCCATGACCACGGACACAGTCACGTGGTACGTGGTGTTTGCGCCCGCGAGCATCCCGGCCGCGACGCGGCCGGGCGTCGACGACGCGGCGGGAATACTCACGACCGGTTTCGCGACCGGCGCGGGACCGGCGTCGAATCGAACTTGGGGAAGCCATCTTTCACGTGCGTCCGAGGTCGTTTCGTACGCTCGTAGCATGGATGGCACCTCTGTCGGTGGAGTGACACCGATCGTCGCCAACGAGACATACGTGCTGTCGGCAACGTGGCGTACCGACGACTCGGTCGTCCAAAGCGTGAACGGAGTACCAGAGGTCCCGGCGTTACCGGCGAGCGCGCTTCCGGCCACCCATGTCGGAACGGACATCGGTGCGTTTCCGCTGACCGGCTCCCTGTTCACCCGCTTCTTCGACGGCGACATCGCAGAGATCTTGGTCTATGCAGCGGACTTGTCGGATCGTGAGCGGACTGAAATCGAAGCGTACTTGGCGGATCGCTATCAAGTGGCGGGAGCGTTCGACTTCGATGGTGATGGTGATCAACTTCCGATTGGCGAGGAGATCGCGCTCGGTACGGATCCGTTCAACCCGGATACCGACGGCGACGGGCTGCTCGACGGAGAAGAGTTCGCGTTGGGTTGCCCCGACCCGCTGATAGCCGACACCGATGGTGACGGCATGAGTGACGGCGTCGAGGTTGCCCAAGGAACCGATCCCTGCTCCGGCGATAGCGACGGTGACGGCCTGTCGGACGCCGACGAGTTGGCACTCGGCTGTTCGGATCCGACGAATGAAGACTCCGATGGCGACACCTTGCTCGACGGTGAGGAAGTGTTGCGAGGACTCGATCCGTGCTTGGCGGATACCGACGGCGACGGGCTCGACGACGGCGACGAAGTCGCCTTCGGATGCCTCGATCCGCTCAACGTAGACACGGACGGCGACGGCGTCTTCGACGGGGTCGAGGTCGCCAACGGCACCGATCCGTGTCGAGTCGACGAGGAACTAGCGCCGGACGACGACGTGCAAACGCCGGTCATGGTCGCGGAGTTCGTCGGAGAGTTGTCGGACTTCGTGGCCGCGCTCGAGCCGCACCACTTCGGCTCATGCGGCTTCTGGAGCCAGAAGTTGCTGCGGAAGTCGCAAACCAGTGCTCGGTATGCTGCCCGGATCCAAGCGGCGTTGGAGAAAAAGCAGCTGCGTCGTCAACGGTGGATCGTTCGACGTTTGGATCGTATCGCTCACAAAGCCGAGCGCGGCAACTTCGACAAAGCCGATCGCGAAATCGAGAAGCTTCTGCGTCGAATCGATCGTGACGACTGCGATTGGATGAGCGACACAGACGCCCGCGCGGATCTTGTCGACGGGCTTGACGAAGCGTTAGAGCTGCTCGACGAGTTGCGGGGCGCGTTCTAGTTAGAACACGTGGCCGAATGCCCGGAGGGGGTGGCCACCGTGAACGCTGCGACTTTGGTACGACCGCGTCTCCTCGCCCGGAGCCGCGGTCGCTTTTGATGACTGCGCACCTGTTTACGAAAGCGCTGGCGCTGGCGTCGGCGTCGTAGCCTCTTTCGGTGAGCGAGCGAAGACGAGCGAATCGCGGCGCGGCTCGAAGTTCAGTGGGTTGGGGATGGGACCGTCGATGGCTCGCCGCCGACTTTGAGGCACGGGAGTGGGGCGGTCGCGGGGTTGAAGATTGGCAAACAAGCACGGGCCGGAACGACGGACGGGCGCATCGGAGCCGGTCCGATTCTGTTCCGTGCGAGCGGCAGCGAGCGGGCCCGACTCCGCTGGGGGTCCGGTGGGATAGTTGGATGTTTGGGCAGGCTGTGTGATTCCTGCCGGGAATGGGAACGAGTCACGTCGTTTGGACGAGGTCTCGTTGAAAGCCCGTTTGGACCTATCGTCGCGCGATACGGGGCCGACGAATTGGCATCAATACCCGGCTCCGTGCATCACTCGCTCATACGTTTCACTCGGAACGTAGCGAGATCGAGCGGTGAACTTCTCGGAATCTAAGCGTTCTACGCTGGGTGAAAACTCGTCCGGACGAGGTGGCTCCGTCGGGCAAGATCAGCATTCCTAATCCCGTCAGGAATCACATAGCCTTCGTCAACATTCAACTATCCCACCGGACCCTCAGCGGAGTCGGGCCCACCCGCTGCCCCGCGCCCGGAACAGATCAGGACCGACCCCGATGCGCCCGTCCGTCGTTCCGGCCCGTACTTGTTTGCGAGCCCCCGACCCTGCGACCAACCCCACTCCCGTGCCTCAAAGACGGCGGCGAGCCATCGACGGTCCCATCCCTAAACAACTCCACCACTCACCGCACCTGCACTTTCCGGCCGCACCTCTAGTAGGCGTTCGCGCGAGCCTTTCCTTTGGCGTCCGGTTTGGCATCCGGCTTGGCGTCGTTTGCGGGCCGCGGAATGTTCTCGATGCCGATCGGCTTTCTGTTCTTGGGAGCGCTGCGACCGCTCTTCTTCAGCCCTTCGAGCGTTGCTTGCAGCTGCTCACGTTTGGCTGACTCCTTGAAGAAGAGATTCGTCGTTTCGCCGGGGTCGGTCGACAAGTTGTAGAGTTGCCCCGTCGCCTCGGGCTCGGCTTCGGTCCGCGCGTACTTCTTCAGGATCCCTTTGCTGTAGTTGTTGCCGCCCGATCCCTTGTGGTCGAGGTACTTCCAGTTCCCTTGGCGAAGCTGAAACTCCCCGCGGAAGCTTTGAGTGAGAAGGTGCGGCCGTATGGACTTCTTTGGATCCTGAGACCCGAGCATCGCCGGGAGCATGTCGAAGCTGTCGGTCGCAGTGTCGTCGGGAAGTCGCGTTCCGACGACTGACGCGAGCGTAGCGAAGATGTCGGTGGTGTTCGTCATCTGGCCGGTCACCTGTCCGTTCGGGATTCGGCTCGGCCATCTCGCGATGAAAGGAACACGGTGACCGCCCTCCCAGCCGTCGCGCTTCACGCCGCGCCATCCTCCCGCGGGATCGTGGTCGTGGTCTTCGCGCATCCACGCGACGTGCAACGTCTCCGGCCCGTTATCGCTGTTGAAAAGGACCAGCGTCTCCTCGTCGATCCCTAGATCGGCGACGAGATCGAGGACTCGTCCGACGAGGGTATCGAGCTCACGGACGAAGTCGCCGCGGGGGCCCGCTTGGGTTGCGCCGCGAAACTCCGGCGCCGGCAGGACGGGAGCGTGACAGATCTGAGTGGAAAGCACTGCGAAGAACGGTTTGTCCGGGGTCGCTTTGCGATGCTCCATGATGAACTCCTGCATCTTCTTGTAGAAGAGAAGGTCCGCCTTCATGAAGTCGTAGCCGGGCGCCATCCACCCTTCGTCGTTGTCCCACCTCCACTTTCCGCCAGGATTGGGAAGGTTGGTTCGCTTGTGCCGCTGGCTGGCGGGAACGGGCACCATTCCATTCTCAATGTAGATGTAGAGAGGATCTGTCGTGGGGCAGTTCGGAGTGACGAATGATTGGTCGAAGCCGCGCGTGTTGGGACCATCGACGAGAGGCGTACTCTTTTTGTATTCGATCAGCAGCGAGCTCTTGAATCCTCCCCCGAGGCGCTTGCCATTCTTGTCGAGCCAAGTGAGCCCGACGTGCCACTTCCCGAAGACACCGGTTCGGTATCCCTTGTTCTTCAGCATGTCGCCAAGAGTGAGCGTTCCAGGTTTTAGATAACTCGGGCCGCCCGGTCCTTCGAACGCGCCGCCTCCCCGGCCGGTCGATCGGTATATCTGCTGCCCGGAGAAGAGACCGTACCGGGACGGCGAGCAGATGGTCGAGGGGCTATGAGCATCGGTGAACCGGACTCCTTCGGCGGCCATCCGATCGAGTCGTGGCGTCTTGTAGGCAGCGTCGGGGTTGTAGCACGACAAATCTCCCCACCCCAGATCGTCGGCGTACACGATAATGATGTTGGGCAAGTCCTGCGCGGCAACCGTCGCAACACTCCCGAGAGTAATTGCGAGACCGGCAATTGCGGTCGCCAGTGAGAAGCGGAATTGAACCAGAGCAACGTGCACTTTGTTTCCTTCCGGTGGGGAGGCGTTTCAACGGCGACCGCAAGCAGCGGTGTCGTGGCTAGATCGTAACGGACTGCCCGCCGCAATCGTGGCGATTGTGCTTCTGTGCTGACTGGCCAACGCCACTACGAGTGGCTCGGATTGCAATCGTCCCAGCGAATCCGCTCGAAGAGTGTCGTGAGTCGCGCCCCCTTTTGCGGGTGGACCGATGTCACCCAGGAGATCCGTCCCTCGAGGTGCCGACGAAACTCGGGATGACGGTCGTGGTTTTGACTGTCGGGGCCGTGTTTGGCGCAGTTGAAGAGAACGGCTCGCAGCGTGTCGAACTCGCGACGCGGGAGGTTCGCTCGCTCATTGACGATCAGGCCGCACAGCTCCTGTCGATGTCCCTCATGCATGATGCGACTCTTCGACTCGTGAATCTGAAACCCCTCGTTCTGAGCGATCGCGCGCACCTTGGCCAGAAACGTCGGCAGCCGTTTCGAGAACGGGCGGTCACCCGAGAACGCGAGATCGTCGGCGTAGCGCGTCATGGTAGCGCCGTACGCCCGGGCGAGGCCGGCGAGTCGCTGATCCAATCGCCACGCAACGAGGTTCGCGAGTGCTGGCGAGGTCGGCGCGCCCTGAGGTAGGTGCGCAACCCGAAGTTTCTGGAGCGCGTCGAATCGGAGGTCTGTTCGGTAGGCGGGGCAGCGTCGAAGAACGCTATCCGGGGTTCGAAGAGTGCACAGTCCGGTGAGGGCCGACGCGACGGCTCGTGGATAGCCGACGCGTCGAAAGATCGCGTCGATCCGGCTGCGGTGGATCGACGCGAAGAAGTCGCGCAGGTCGACGCGCACGACGACCGACTGGCCCGTGTGCGGCGCAACGAACGATTGCACGTTTCGCTCGCGGACGAAACCGTGCGCGTGCGCCGACACCGGAACGTGGGCGAGCAGGCGCCGCAGGATCCAACGCTGAATGTTCTTCAGTCTCGGCTTGGGCGCTTCGATGAGCCGATGGCCGAGGTGTCGTTTCTCGACCCATAGGTACCGATAGTGGTGCAGCGTCGCGATCGACGTCTTTGCATTCATTCCCTTGCGATCGGCGAACCAAGCCAACTCGTCTTCGGAGACTCTCAACCGTGTCGCAAGCTCGGCGAGGTTGAGAACTGTCGGGATCTCAAACGTGGCGGGAGCACCGGTGACCGAGTCCATGGTTGGTTCGGTGACCGACCAGCGGCGAACCGGCGGTGAGATCTTCGAGTTCGCAAGGTCGAGCGCCAACTGACGATTGGTGGAAAGCGCCCGAACCAGTGACGAATCATCATCGACAGGCGGAGTCGGGAATAGCGCGACGACGCGCGCCGCCAGGGAAGGAAGCCAGGTGGGTTCCATGCCGAGCACATCGGCGGCGCGGCTGACGAGCTCGCTCACGATCCACGGTCCGTCGAGGAACGCGACGGCCAATGCTCGTGGAAACGAATCGCGCACGGCGCCTACCTGATTGCTAACCCGGACGGCTCGAGAGGGAAAGTGACGGCAACCGAACCCCCGACCGTTCTCGTGTTGCGCGATCCACTACACAGGCCTGTGTTCAAGATCGCGCGGTGTGAAGCCGAAGATCTCGATTTGCCCTTGGGGTTACCCCAAGGAGACGGTGAATGAACACCATCAAACTCGGCGGGTTCGGAGCCATCGCCTCGACGGTACTGTCGTGGCCGGCGAGCGTCAACGTTTCGAAGAGACGATTGCAATCGCAAGTCGACTGGCGCGACCGCCCGATTGCGTCGTCTCTCGTCGGAACGCCCGGAGCGCGCCCGCAAGACCTCGAGTTCACGAACTTCTGATCCAGGACTCTAGCCCGGACTCATAGGTTGGAGTTTAGGCGTAGCCATGGCGTTCAGGTTCTTGCCCCGTGACCCCCCACGCCATGTTGGTGCGTCAGCCGGTCAGGGGTCGCGCCGGCCCGGTTGCCGAGCGCATCGTGGCGTGGCTCGAACACCAGTGGGTTGGGGATGGCGGAGTCGATGGCTCGCCACCGACTATGAGGTAGAGGTGGGCTTTGGCGCGGGGCAGTGGCTGGAGACCGGGACGGGGTCGAACGTCGGACGGGCGCATCGGGGTCGGTCCGAGCCTGTTCGGGGCGTTGGGCAGCGGTAGTGCCCGATGCTTTCGGAGGCCCCCGAGCGAGTACACAGGGGGCGATGAGACGTGTGCGCTGGGCGGCGGGATCCGTGACCGGCCTCGTACGCTGCTCGTCGGTTGGCGGCGACGCCTCGCCCGCGTCACGCCCTGAGACGATCCCTGTTCTGCTGGCTGGCCATGATCTTCTCTTGCATGAACGCGATCCCGTAGGATCGTTCGGCGTGCCGAAGGTTGTGAGCTCGACACAGGCAACGAAGGTTGTCGGCGGTGGAGTTTCGAGTACCCATTGTAAATGACGATCCAGAGCCGACGATTTGTCCCGCTGCAAGACGAACAACGCCAAAGCCATCGTCGAAGACCAAGCAACACCAGCGAACACGTCACGTCGCAAACTCGACGGTCACGGCGCACCCCCACAATCGCTCGACATAGACCCGCTCATTCATGGTCAAAGCCTCGTCAACAACAACCTCGATAACTTTTCGAGATTCAAGAACGAAACAGTTGAGTGACATCGTTCAAACGATGCCGCACCCATCAACGCAACCAAACGACGCTGCACCTTCGCCCACCAGAAACCGCACCCAGCTCGGTACGGATCACGCCGCCCAGCGCACACGGCTCATCGCCCGCGGTGTACTCTCTCGGGGCCTCCGCAAAGCATCGGGCACCACCGTTGCCCAACGCCCCGAACAGGGTGGGACCGACCCCGATGCGCCCGTCC
>JAJFFE010000260.1 GCA_021776775.1 Planctomycetota bacterium
CGCGGCGAGTTCGACCATGGCCCCCATCTCCGCGATGACTTTCCTCAGCCCCATCACCGCACGGTCGACGAGGTTTTCGAACAATTCCACACCGGCCGACGCCATGGCCTCGCCGCCGAGCCCGGAAAAGCGAATCGTCGGATCTCGTTCGAGAACACAGCTCACGAGGTTGGCCGCGTGGTGGTCACCGGAAGCCTCCCCCGCGACAATGAAGAGTCGAGTCATTCGGAGCCCGACCGCTCAGCATCGCACTGAAGTGTGGATCGCCGTTGTCGGTGTTGCCGAGCCGCCTCGAGGAACGCGGCGAGAATCGCCTGGCTCAATTCACCGGAGTCGCGCTCCGGGTGCCATTGAACACCGCACTGAAAACGGCCGGGGCCGAAGCCACTCTCGATCACGCCGTCACCAGCTACTGCGCACGCGGTCCACTCACGCGGTAGCGTTTGAACCGCCTGGTGATGGTGCGTGTTGACCGTGTATCGCCCGGGCGCCGTCGACGGCACCGACGGATGGCCCCCCCACTCAACGACGTGCGTCGGTAGTTGCTCGGATTGAGCATCGCGTGAGTGTTGAACGTCGGACGGGCATTCGCTCGCGAGGTCTCCGTAGATCGTTCCACCCGCCACGAGAGTCACGAGTTGAAACCCACCGCAGATCGCCAACATCGGGACGTCCAGATCGAGAGCAGCCCGGGTCAGGGCAATGTCCGATTCCTCTCGCCGGCGATCGACCGCGACGAAATTCTGCGGGGTCCCGTTCGCGTTGCCCAGTCGATAGTCATCGCTCCCGATCAGCAAGACACCGTCGATCCCGAGCGTCGACGTGAGCCGTCCCCGGGGTGGTATGACGACCGGCGACGCCCCGAGATCGGCCAAGACGTCGATGTATTCCAGCCAGACGCCGGCACGTTGTCGTTCGGGAGGAGCCGTCGACTCCACTACCGGAAACACGTCGCAATTGAGCGCGATCGTTGGCCGCGTCAAATCGTCGGACAGCTCCACCCCAGCCTCTGTTTCTCTTGACCACGAGCGCTATCGGACTGCCGCGCGCATTCGCCGACGCCTTTTCCTCGGTTACCGACCAAATTTGTTGATCCGCTGAGCAAGGCGGATCGCTACAATCCGCCCAGTCTCGGAGACACTAAACACGACACGACTCCGAGGTCCCGCCCGCCTACTGGAGTGACCACCGGACTGTAACGCCGCGGAGATGACGCTGCGGAATTGTCGAGCCGGCCTTCGCCGTTGCTTTCAACTCCTAAAGCATAGTACGCACCGCATTGCTTTGGAAAGGTCAACCGATGCCGTCGAAACGGTCGGGAACCCCGAAAACGCCTTCGGGCAAAGTCGTGAGCGCGAAGCTTCCGAGCCAAGCGCCGACGAAAATCGACGAGCTCGCCGAGTACCTCGGTTCGTTCACGAACTACGAACAACAGAAGAGTCTTCCCGCGGATCGGCGTGAACTCGGCCCGCAACGAGCGGCGCATCTTCTGAACCTGCTCGGGATTTATCCCTTGCCGATGCCGGTCATCCAAGTTGCCGGATCGAAAGGCAAGGGATCAACCGTCCTGTGGATGGAGTCGCTACTCCGACTGCGTGGACATCGCCCGGGCTGCTATCTGTCTCCCCACCTCGAACGTATCAACGAGCGAGTTCGCCTCGATGGAGACGAGATCCCCGACGAGATCATCGTTCAGGTTTTGGGCGACATTCACCCGATCCTGGTCGAAATCGAGAAGAACGAACCCGAGATGATGCCGACGTTCTTCGATCTTTGGACATGCCTCGCGCTCTACCTGTTCAGCAAAGCCGACGCTTCGCACGTTCTTCTCGAAGTCGGTCTCGGTGGCCCGTTGGACTCGACGAGCGCTGTCCCCCACCAAGTCGGCGTCCTGACTAGCGTCGATCTCGAACACCGCTCCGAACTCGGAGACGACCTCGACACGATCGCGCGCGAAAAGGCGCGCATCGCGCGTGAGAATCGTCCGTTTGTCATCGCCGACATCGGCGAGAGCTGGGGACGTGTCGCGGCGGTTCAGGCTCGCTCACAAGGAGCAGAGATCTACGCTGCGCCCATCGATGTGCGAGTCCCGGGATCCGTCGAAGCTCCGCAAGATCGTAACCTCGCCGTGGCGCTGGCAACCCTCGAAGCCCTCGACGGCTTCGAACCGTTCACGGCCCAAGAAGTTGCGAGCTCCGTTCAAGCCATCTCGCTACACGGCCGGCTGGAAGAATTGACCGGTCCCCCGCCCCTCCTCCTCGACAGCGCTCACACCGCGAAGTCGATGGCGTACTTCCAACGTCGGTTCATCGCGTGGCGTGGCGCTCGACAAGGTGCGGTACTCGTCGGATTCGTAGAAGGCAAGGACTGGGACGACGCGGTCGCCCCGTTCGAGAGCGACGGAGCTTCCGTCGATTGGATCATCACGACCCCCAATCCAGCTCGTCGCAGTGATCCCGGTCCGCTCGCAAAGCGGCTGGCGTCGTTCGGAGGCGAAGTTGTGATTGAGGAAGACCTCGACGAAGCGGTGAAGTTACTTCGCCGCCGATACAAACAGGGAAGCGCGCTCGCCGTCACCGGATCGTTCTACTTGGCGGGTCACGTTCGCTCCGTGTGGAACGAACTGCCGATCGAGTGAAGCTGTTCGCAATCGGCGACCCGCACCTGTCGCTCGGCATTGCCGGAAAGTCGATGGAGCGCTTCGGAGACGCCTGGACTGATCATGTGATTCGTTTCGCCGAGGGTTGGCGTTCCGTCGTGGCCGACGAGGACATCGTGGCGGTTCCCGGCGACATCTCTTGGGCGATGCGAATGCCCGAGGTCCAACCGGACCTCGCTTACCTCGACGATCTACCGGGCCGAAAAGTCCTGTGTCGCGGCAACCACGACTACTGGTGGTCCGGCATGAACAAGGTTCGCGCCGCACTACCACCCTCGTTGTCCGCCGTCGGCGGAGATGCGTTCCTCCTCGACGGCGTCGTCTTCGCTGGCACGCGACTCTGGGACGTTCCCGGTATCGGATTTCGAGACGTGATCGATTGGCGTGACGAAAGCGGCTCGTCGATATCGGCCCCTCCACGAGAACGCTCCGACGACGATCGGGCCAAGGATGAAAAAGTCTATCGACGCGAGTTGCTCCGGTTGGAACGCGCCCTCGCCTCACTGTCTGACCTTCGACAACGCCACGAAGCCCGCCTGGCCATGTTGCTAATCCACTATCCGCCGACCGACGTTGGACTGAGTGACACCGAGGTAACAGAGTTGATCGAGCGCTACCCCGTCGACCACGTCGTCTTCGGGCACCTGCATTCCCTGCGGGGAGATCTCGACAAACCGTTCGGGACGCGCGGTACGACAAGCTACCACCTGACCTCGTGCGACTACCTCAACATGACGCCGACACTCATCGCGTCGCTCACGTGAGTCGACCCCCAAAGCGATTCGGCAATCACGACTCCCCTAGCTCACTGCTAGCGTGAACGCTCCCCTTCCCCCCCCGGCCAACGAAAAAACGGCGCTCACAACCCGTGGGTTATGAACGCCGTTCACTGGCCGAAGCCCATCGCCGTCAATAGCACCGTGCCAAGAAGGCGAGGCTACGCCGCCGTCACTTCGCGATCGTCGCATCCTCCGGCGCTTCGTCGAGCGCCGTGATGTCGAACGAAAGCTTGGCATCTGCAACTCCGACGAGAATCTGCTTTGCGGTTTTGAACTTACCACGTAGCAAGTCTTCGGCGAGCGGATCCTCGATGCATTGCTCGAGAGCGCGACGCAACGGTCGCGCGCCGAACGACGGGTCGTACCCCTTGTCGATCAAGAAGTCTTTCGCTTCTTGATTCAACACGAGCTCGATTCCCTTTTGCTCGAGGCGACCACGGATGTGACCGAGCTCGATATCGATGATCTGCACCAGGTCTTCCCGGGTGAGCGGGCTGAAGATGATCAGGTCGTCGAGTCGGTTGAGGAACTCAGGGCGGAAGTGTCGCTCCACCTCCTGCATGAGTTCCTTCTTCATTTGATCGAAGTCGCGCTCCGCGTTCGCTCGGAAGCCGAGCGACGATTGATTCTTGATCACGTCGGCACCAATGTTCGACGTCAGAATCAGGATCACGTTACGGAAGTCGACCTGGCGACCAAACGAGTCGGTCAGATGCCCCTCCTCCATGACCTGGAGCAACATGTTGAACACGTCGGTGTGCGCCTTCTCGATCTCATCGAGCAGGACTACCGAGTACGGACGACGACGAATGCGCTCGGTGAGCTGGCCGCCCTCTTCGTAGCCGACGTACCCCGGAGGAGCACCGACGAGTCGCGACACGTTGTGCTTCTCCATGTACTCCGACATGTCGATCTGGATCAGCGCGTCTTCTTCGCCGAACATGAACTTGGCGAGAGCCTTCGCGAGCAGTGTCTTGCCGACGCCGGTGGGGCCGAGGAACACGAATGATCCCACGGGGCGACGTGGATCTTTGAGACCGGATCGCGATCGTCGCACCGCCTTGGCGATGCTGTGAATCGCCTTGTCCTGCGAGATCACCGTCTGGTGGATTTCCTGCTCCATCTGAAGCAAGCGCTCCGCCTCGGCACTCTCGATGCGCGTCAGCGGGACGCCCGTCATCTTGGAGACGGTCTCCCGTACGATCTCTTCGTCGACGGTACCGCCGGTGTCGTGAGAGCTGTCGCGCCACTCACGAATGAGATCTTCCTTCTTCTTCTTCAGGCGATCCGCCTGATCACGAAGGTTCGCCGCGCGCTCGAAATCTTGTTCGGCGACCGCCGCTTCCTTCTCTTTGTTCAGGTTCTCGACGTCGACCTCGAGCGCTTTGAGATCGGGCGGACGGGTCGAGTTGCGCAACCGCACCCGCGAGCCTGCCTCGTCAATCACGTCGATCGCTTTGTCGGGGAGGAAGCGACCGCTGATGTAGCGGATCGCGAGATCGACCGCGTCGACGAGAGCCTCGTCCGTGATCGTGACGCGGTGGTGCGCTTCGTACTTGTCGCGGAGTCCCTTGAGGATCTCGACCGTTTCGTCACGACTCGGCGGGTTCACCATGACGCTTTGGAAACGACGCTCGAGAGCACCATCTTTTTCGATGTGCTTGCGGAACTCATCGAGCGTTGTCGCGCCAATGCACTGAACTTCCCCGCGGCTGAGCGCAGGCTTCAGAACGTTGGAAGCGTCAATCGCGCCCTCGGCACCACCGGCGCCGACGAGCGTGTGCAGCTCGTCGATGAACAAGACGACGGTCTTGACGCGGCGCACTTCCGTCATGACCGCCTTGATGCGTTCTTCGAATTGACCGCGGTACTTCGTGCCGGCAACCATCATGGCGAGGTCGAGCACAACGATGCGGCGGTTGCGAAGCAACTCGGGCACGTTGCCGGAGATGATCTCCTGGGCGAGTCCCTCGACGATCGCACTCTTGCCGACGCCCGGCTCACCGAGCAGCACGGGATTGTTCTTCGTGCGACGCGAGAGCACTTGCATCACGCGTTCGATTTCTTCTTCGCGTCCGATGACCGGGTCGAGCTTTCCGTCCCGGGCCATTTCCGTGAGGTCACGCCCGAACGAATCAAGCGCCGGAGTTTTCGAGCGTCCCTTTGCCGACGGTTGCGTCGACGGGATACTGGACTCTTCCTGCCCCGGCATATCTGCGCCGAGCAGCTCCATGACTTCACTCTTCACGTCCTCGAGCTTGACGGTGAGGTCCATCAGAACTTGCGCGGCGACTCCGTCGTTCTCCCGGATCAAGCCGAGAAGCAAGTGCTCGGTCCCAATGTAGTTGTGGCCAAGCTCGTTGGCTTCTTCTTGAGAGAGTTCGAGAACTTTCTTCGCCCGCGGCGTGAAGGGAAGCTGCCCCATCGTGACCATCGACGGTCCTGATTGAACGTGCTTCTCGATCTCGGCGCGAATCTTATTGCCGTCGACACCGAGGTTCTTCAGGACGTTGGCGGCGACTCCACTACCTTCTTGAACGAGACCGAGGAGAATGTGCTCGGTACCGATGAAGTCGTGGTTGAAGCGTTGAGCTTCCTTCCGCGCCAAGGCCATGACTTTGCGGGCGCGGTCGGTGAAGCGATCGAACATCGCGCTGTACTCTTCTCTCTCTGATTCACAGTCTCAACTCGGATCCGACGCCCGGATCCGCACTCGACGTTTCCCGCGCCACTGAAGCTTCCGATTGCGAAAGCTCCCGTTTCGCCGGTTTGCGGTCGGGAACGACGACGTCCCGTCACGCGACGACTCTTTGTTCCGACTTGCTTCGTCTGCGGTCGCACCGCCTCGTTCGGACAAACTTGATCACGATCGTTCGTCACACCGTTCGCTGCAAAACTGACACTCGCAAACGGTTTCGGGACGTCGGTTCTCGCGCGCCCTTCACCGACCATGATACCTCACGGACCCGATCGGATTCCACCGACTCTCACTGCAACCGCGCTCCACGGGATTCCGTCTCGACCCCAGTCGGGCGCTCAGAGCATTCTACTCCGCGAATTCCAGGTAGGAGCGAATGAATCGAGCTCGAGCGATATCACGGTCGATCGACTCCAATTCGACACCCTCCATCTTCTGGAGGTGCCCGGGTTGTGTGAGCACGAAGAGCTCGTTCACGGTCCGGAGATCGATTTCGCTCAGAACTTCGAGGTTGATGCCGAGACGCACGAGCGACAGGGCTTCCATCGTCTCTTTGCTGCTGATGATCCGGGCCGTACACAAGGTTCCGTAAGCACGCCAAACCTTGTCTTCGAGGACCGTCCGCTTTGTGTCGAGCAGCGTCCGACGCACGGTCCGCTCGTAGTCCATGACCTGGGGAATGACCGACCGAATCGTCTCCAAGATGTCCGCCTCGGACTTGCCGAGCGTTATCTGGTTGGAGATTTGGTAGAAATCCCCGAGCGCTTGCGTGCCCTCGCCGTAGAGGCCACGAACTGCCAGGCCGATCTTGGTCACTGCCTGGAAGACCTTGTCGACTTGTCGCGTCATCACGAGTGCCGGAAGATGCAACATAATGGAAGCGCGGAGACCGGTGCCGACGTTCGTCGGACAAACGGTCAGATAGCCGTACTTGGGGTCGTACGCGTAGTCGAGCGCTTCCTCGAGGAAGTTGTCGACCCGGTTCATGGTCTCCCAGGTCGCGTCGAGTTGCAGCCCGGACCGCAGCACTTGGAGTCGTAGGTGATCTTCTTCGTTCACCATGATCGCGACGTCCTCGTTGGCGTTGTAAGCGACACCGCGGTCTCCTTGACCGAAGGCGTGCTCACGGCTGATCAGGTGTCGCTCGACCAGAACGTGTCGATCGATCCCACCGAGCTCGTCCAAATCGGAGTAGCGAGAGCCTATCTCGGTCTCGAGCCCCTCGAGGGCTTCGTGAATCTGCGTCGTCACCCGTGCACGCACGTTGGAGTCCGCCCGGGAAAGGAAGCTCTCCCCAGCCAGATTGCGGGCCAACCGGATCCGACTGGAGATGACCAGGTCGGACTCAGGCCCGGTTCCGGACATCCACTCGCCGGCTTTGTTCGAGAAGTCGTTTAGCTGCACTGCTCTTCCAGCTCTAGGTCGTGAATGCGATCGCGCAATTCGGCCGCGTGTTCGTACTCTTCGTGTTCAACGGCAGACATCAACTCAGTGCGTAACTCCTCGAGTTCCTGCTTCCGACGAAGCGACCGATCGAGTCGGCTGGGAACCTTCCCCCGGTGCCGGATTGCACCAGCGTGGATCTTCTCGAAGAGATGCTCCATTTCGACCTGAAACGCCACGTAGCACTCCGGACACCCGAGCTTCCCGCTGTTGCGAAAACTCTGATAAGTGATGCCACAACCGGAGCACCGCGGGGCAGCCGACTCGCTCGCACCATCGCGGCTCTCGACGAGCTGTCCGAAGAATTCCGGGATCGACAGATTCTTGACGTGCGAATGGATCGCCACGCCCTTTTCCTGTGCGCAGCCTTCACAAAGATGGATCTCCTTCTTCGTGTTGTTCACGATCTCCGTCAGATGGACGGTAGCGATCGATTCCCGGCAGATTTCGCAAACCATCGCGCTCATCGCACCGCTCTCACTTCTGCACCGTTCTCACCGCTGCAACAGGTTCCACAGACGCACAGTTTCCAGCTCTACTGATCGGCCTCGCGCTCGCTATTTCGGAACCGACGGCCGGCCCTTCGGCGAATCTCCGAGTCTTCACGGAACCACGTTCTCCGCACAACCTTGAATCGACCCGACTCGGGGCGCACATGAGGAGAAATTGTGCGGTACACAGGTCATCGGTCGGGCCAGAGGTTGGGATGATCCCACCGGTTTGCCGCTTTAGCGCCCATCTCAGCGCTCAACCGTGCGCGAGCGAGGTGACTTGGGTGTTCCGGATACTGAACTCAATCCGGGCCGCGCCGAACGAGGGCTCGCGCCAGGGGTAAGGTCTCCACCGCCTGACGCCCTTGCGAGCCACCTGCCTCTTGCTCCTCCACCCATTGAACCAGATCACGCCACTCGTCGATATCACGGGCCGGCTCGAGTTCTGTCCACGCAACACCGCACGAGCGGAGGACATCGCGAGTTTGACCGAGAACCGTTCGCCGACCCCAGTCGAGACCGTCGAACAGTCGCTCCCAGCCGTCGAACGGACGCGGCAAGCCGAGTAGGTAGTAGCCGCCGTCGACGGAAGGGCCGAGCGCTACCTCGCCGCGCCGCACAGTGGCGCACGCCTGGGCGACCCTCGTTAGCGGAAGACCCGGCGTGTCGGCACCGAGCGCGATCCCGGGACGTCCTTCGGAGAACAACCGTGCGAATGAACGGCGCATCCGAGCTCCGAGGTCCCCCCCGCCCTGCGGTTCGAACCGACAGTGGCCGAGGAGCTCCACAAACGTGTCCGCCTTCTCGGTATCGCCGAAGACGCGAACCTCTGTGCCATCGACCGTTTCGAACCTCCGAACCGAGTCCCGAAGGAACGCCGTCGCGAGTTCGGCGGCCGCCCGGTCACCGATGACTTTGGCGAGTCGGGTCTTGCATCGACCGGGCGTCGGGTACTTGGCGAAGATCATCAGGACGGGGTCATTCAAGAACACGGGGTCCTTCAAGAACAGAGTCTCCCGGCACGAGGGGAACAAAACGCACGAACTCGTCGCGGAGAGTACTTCTATCTTCCGACTTCACAACGGTTTCTGCCGGAAATTGAAACCGGGAAACGGTTGACACCTCCAGTGCGGTCCCTACAATCCCTTCCCTCGTGCGGCCGCCTCGGTCGTTCGACTGGTGGAAGTGCATTTTTCGCCAACAGTTGCGACGCTAAGCTGCAATGACACCCGTGTCGCTGCAAGGCTTATGTTGCCGTGACTCTGGCAATCGCTACCGACACCGTCGACGATTTTGGTGGTTGAAGTCGTGGATTCAGTTCCGCGCCGCGCTGTTCGGTTTCCTTGATTCCGAATTGAGCGGCGTTCGTTGCTTTCTGCGGGAGCCGCTGCGTTCTCGCGAGCTGAAAGAACACCGATGATTCACTCAGCGTAACGCGGAAGGCCAACGCCTTTCGAACTTCCGACGGAGCTCGATTGATCACGGTGTCCTCGACACCGCGGGCCAAAGCCCAGATCAGTTACCGCAGTGTCGGAACCGAGGAATCGTGCGTGGCCAACCGAAGTGACTGACCACTGACGCCGAATCGCTCGGCGTCACCGACGACGCATGAAGGCGGAGTCGCTGCGCGAAAGCGTATCGAACTTCGCCTTCGTACATTGCCGGGCCTTCCGCCGTTTCGGTGCGCTCGGATATCGAATGACAGGACTCGTCCGGCAGATTGCCGAACGAGAGAAAGGTTTCGGCCGATGACGGTCAACAGTGAGATTCTCCGATTCGTCGATACGATCCATCGCGATCGTCAGATCGACAAAGAGGTGATTTTCAAAGGGATCGAGCTCGCTTTGCTCTCCGCCGCGCAGAAGAAGCTCGGCGCCGTGGACGAAGTGACCGTAACGATCGACCGCGAATCCGGAGAGATTTCCGCTTCGATCGACGGCGAAGCGGTGGCCCCGGAAGAGCTGGGGCGAATCGCGGCGTTGTCCGGCAAGCAGGTGCTCTACCAGAAGATTCGCGAAGCCGAGCGCGACGTGATGTTCCACGAGTACCTGCCAAAGGTCGGAACCCTCCTCAACGGAACCGTGCAGGAGAAGAAGGCGGGCGGCGCGCTAATCCTCTCGCTTGGCAAAGCTGAGGGTTTTCTGCCTCGGTTCGAGCAGTCACCGGCCGAAAACTTCAACGTCGGCGACCGGATCAAGCTGATCCTGAAAGACGTCGTTCAGCAGCCGAACCGAGTTCAGCTGCTCTGCTCGCGTGCCGACGGTGAACTCGTGCACCGCCTGTTCGAACTCGAGATTCCAGAGGTCGCTGATTTCGTGGTCGAGGTCAAAGCGATTGCTCGGGAACCGGGTCACCGTACGAAGATAGCGGTCGCGACCTACGACTCCAACGTCGATTGCGTCGGAGCGTGCGTCGGAGTCAAGGGCGCACGGATCAGGAATATCGTCGACGAACTGTTCGGAGAGAAAATCGACATCGTTCGCTGGAACGACTCGATCGAGGTGCTGATCGTAGAAGCATTGCGCCCCGCGGAGATCGCTTCTCTCGAGCTCGACTTCGATACGAAATCGGCAACCGTGTTCGTCAAGCCCGATCAGCAATCGTTGGCGATCGGTCGCCGCGGTCAGAACGTGCGACTCGCTTCTAAACTGACTGGCTGGGAACTCGACATCACTCCGGTCAGCGACGAAGACATCGAACGGATGAAGGCCGAGGGGCTCGAGAGCATGGCTCAGGGACTCTTCGCCGAAAGCGCTGCGCAAGAAGCCGCAGCCGAAGAGGCGGTACCCGACACCAGCCGGCTGGACAACTTGTTCCAGTCAGCGGAAGCGGCGCAGGCCGAAGCGGAGAGCAAAGACGAGGCGACCATCGCCGAGGTAACGCTCGACCCGCTGAAGGCTGCGTTCAAGTCGCACCAAGAACAAGAGACCACCGTCGCTACGTCGGCGTTGGATCAGGCGCTTGCCGATGCAGGAATGCCGATTCAGGCACCCGTGCCGGACGGCGCCGCGGCTGAATTGGCATCGATCGAGACTCTCGATCCCGCCATTGTCGAATCGTTGCGATCAGCAGGATACGTCTCCGTAGCCGCGGTAAAGGCACTCGGAGAAACGGGCCTCGCTGGAATTGAAGGCATCGGCAGCATGGAAGTTGCGCGAGAAGTTCTCTCGCAACTCAACACGCGGAAGTAGTTTGGCGGTGGGCGTGTCGCCCACCGTTGCGATTGACGAACGACCGGACAAGCTCAGAACGATACGAGCAGGAGGCCGAGTGGCCGTACGGATTCAGACCCTCGCGAAGGAACTCAACCTCTCCAACAAGGAGTTGCTAGCCATTTTGCGAGACAATGGCATCCGAGTTTCGAGTCACTTGACCGCGATTCACGCCGAGTTGGCGTTCCGCGTTCGAGATGCCATCGCTGAGCGCGCCGGGCTCGAAGTCACACCGGTCGACGAAGCCGATGAGGCGTTGCCTGGGCACAAAGCCAAGAAGAAGAAATCAAAGAAGAAGGTCAGCAAGAAGGCAGCAGCGGCACCCGCAGCCGAGCCTGAAGCTAAACCTGCGGAGGCGGCTCCCGAAGAAAAGCCTGTGGTCGAGGCGGCGCCCCGCCGTATCTCTGTGCCGCCCATCACGGCGAAGCCGGTCGTGGCGAAGGTTTCGCCGACGCCCGCTGCCGAGCCCGAGCCGGCCGTAGCCGCGACGCCGGAACCGACGGCGCCGGTGGAAGAGACCACGCCTGTGGTCGAAACGGCTCCCGCGGCGGCAGCCGATTCCGACACCGCCAAACCGAGCGACGCGAAACCCGTCGCCGCGGAGGCGACCGCCGATTCGGCTGAGACACCGGCTACCGACGACAAGAGCGCGAATCCGGCCGAGCCCAAGCAGACCGGCAAGAAGATCTTCATTCCGTCGACGGACATGCCGAAGCGTGCACCGATCGTGGCCCGGCGCGGCCCCATCATCGCACGCTCGAAAACTCCGACGCCGAGCCCCGAGCGAACGGGATCAGGCAACGGCGATGCCGGACGAAGCGGCAAAGCTCGCTTCTTCCCCGGTCAGTCCGACTTCACCCCGGCGGCCTCGCCGGGTGGAGGAGGCGGCAGCGCGGGCGGCGGACCCGGCGGTCCGGGCGGAGCTCGTGGGCGTGGTCGCGGCGGCGCACCTCATGGTCGCGGCGGTGGCGGTCGTGGTGGACCCGGCGGACGCCGAGGCGGCCGTCGTGGCGGTCGCGGCGAAGGCCACGTCGGATTCCAGCGCAAGCGCGAAACGCTGGCGGCCGATCGTCCGAGTGAAGTGTCGATTCAGATGCCGGTGACCTTGAAAGAACTGTCGTCCGCGATCGGCGTTCGTCAGCCGTTGATCATGAAGGCGCTTCTGCAAGAGGGCGTGATGGTCAACATCAACAGCCACTTGACGGAAGAGATGATGCTCGCGATCGGGCTCAAGTTCGAAGTCGAGATCCAGATACTGCCCGAAGAGCAACTCGAGTCCACCCTCGAAGAGCTGGAGACAACTGAGGGCCACGGCGACGCGAGCGTTGCACGTGCCCCGGTCGTGACCTTCCTGGGTCACGTCGACCACGGAAAAACCTCGCTGCTCGACAAGATCCGAGAGACCAAGGTCGCCTCGGGCGAAGCTGGTGGAATCACCCAGCACATGAGCGCGTACCGGGTCGACGACGGTGACAAACACGTGGTCTTCATCGATACGCCGGGTCACAAAGCGTTCACCGAGATGCGTGCGCGTGGTGCGAACGTCACCGACGTGGTTGTGCTCGTCTGTGCAGCCGATGACGGCCCTATGCCGCAGACTGAAGAAGCGATTCAACACGCCCGCGCGGCAGGCGTGCCGATCGTCGTTGCGATCAACAAGATCGATCGCCCGAACGCCAACCTAGACCGAACGCGAACGGCGCTCGCCTCGCTCGATCTCGCCCCCGTCGACTGGGGTGGCACGACGGAGATGATCCCGGTCTCCGCGATTACCGGTGAGGGAATCGACAACCTGCTCGAAGTTCTCAGTCTCGAGACTGAGATCCTCGATCTTCGCGCCGACCCCACGCGACCGGCGATCGGGACGATCCTCGACTCGAAGAACACGACGGGCCGAGGAATCGTGACCACCGCTCTGGTTCAAGAAGGAACGCTCCGCGTGGGTGACTATGTGCTCTGCGGTCCCGCTTGGGGACGCGTCCGAACCATGTCGAACACGACCGGAACGCCGATCACCGAGGCTGGACCGTCCACGCCAATCGAAGTCACCGGTCTCGATGATCTGCCGGGCGCCGGCGACCGGCTGTACGTCATCGATCAATCGAAGGCGCGTGCGATCGCCGAAGAGCGAAAGCGCAAGATCCGCGAGCAAGAGCGCGCTCAGCGTTCACACGTCACGCTGGAAACACTCATCAGCCACCTCGAAACCACACAGATCAAAGAGGTCAACCTCATTATCAAAGCGGACGTCAAAGGAAGTCTCGAGGTGGTGCGAAAGCAGCTCGAGGATTTGGCGACCGAAGAGGTTGGGTTCAAAATCTTGTTGGCACACGTTGGGGAGATCACCGAAAGCGACGTGCTGTTGGCGGACGCCTCGGACGCGATCGTCCTTGGATTCCACGTCGTTGCCAACGATCGGGCGCGTCAACTCGCCGACGAAAAAGGCGTGGAGATTCGCTGCTACCAGGTGATCTACCAGCTCATCGAGGACATGCAAAACGCGCTCGAAGGCATGCTGGAACCGGAGCTCTACGAAGAGATTCAGGCCACAGCCGAAATCCGCGAGCTGTTCAAGTCCACACGCCTCGGCAACATCGCCGGAAGCATGGTTACGGATGGAGTACTCAAGCGAGAGAACCCCGTTCGTCTGATTCGCGACGGCAGTGTGATCCACACCGGAGCCCTGAACTCGCTCAAGCGGTTCAAGGAAGACACCAACGAGGTCAAAGAAGGCTTCGAGTGCGGAATTCGCATCGAGCAGTTCAATGAGGTCATGGTAGGTGACATCGTCGAGAGCTACGCGATTCTGAAGAAGAAGCGCAAACTCGGCGACAGTTAGCTGACGTGAGATGAGCTTCAGATCCCGGCCCGCGCAGAGCAATCTGTCTGGGCCGGGGTGCTGGACTCAGTGATGCTCGGTTGTCCAGGTCGCGCGGCACCTCGCCGGTCGAACAATTTAAGAGAGAACCGCGGTGAAGCAGTTACGCAAAGAGAGGGTCGCGTCGTTCCTTCGGGAAGAGATCGCCCGGATCATCCAGGCCGATCTGCGAGATCCCCGAGTCGGGATCATCTCAGTCACCCGAGTCGAACCCACCGAAGACCTGAAAGAAGCGATCGTTCACGTTTCGGTGTTGGGCGAAGAGGGACAACGACGCACCGCACTGCGCGGCCTCGAGGCTGCGGCCGGATTCATTCAACAGCAACTCGGTGGCACGCATCAGTGGCGCCAGACACCCCAGTTGCGATTCGAACTCGATGACAGTATCCGCAAACAGTTCGAAATCGATGAGCTGATTCGCAAGGCTCGAGAGAGCGACATCGAGGAAGAGAATCTCGCGTCGGCCGTCGAAGACGGCGAGCCAAGCGGTGATGAGCGCGATGGCGAGGAATCCAACGGCGACGCCAAGGATTCTGGCTCTTCGGAGAGTTGAACCGCGACGATCCCGGGGTAGAACTTGTGAATCAGGACACTAGTCGTCGAGGACGACGACTTTGTTCTTCCCGGCGCGCTTCGCCGCGTAGAGCGCCCGATCGGCGAGATTGAGCAACGCTCGTCCGTCGATTGAAGCTCGCGTCGACGCCACCCCTGCCGACAACGTCAGCGGCAGTTCATCGCCGCCTGCATGCTCCGGAGAGATGAATTGGTGCGACGCCACTCGGTCGCGGAGATCTTCCGCCTTGGCCCGAGCCGCCTGAAGATCTGTTTCCGGCAGAATAATGACAAACTCGTCGCCGCCGTACCGGCAGACGAAGTCACTCTCGCGAACCGTGATCGACAGCAATTCGCCGAGGTCCTTGAGGATTCGGTCACCCTGCCGGTGCCCTAGCGTATCGTTGACTTCTTTGAACCCGTCCAGATCCATGAAGATGACGGACAGATCACGACCAAAGCGCACGGCCCGCTTGAGTTCAGCGGCAAGCTGACTGAGCAGGTAGCGACGGTTGAAGACGCCTGTGACAGCGTCTCGGATCGTGAGGTTGGTGAGCTTTCGGTAGAGTCGAATGTTCTCGAGAAACAGCGACAGGATCTCGGCGACGGTTTCGATGAGATCCTTGTGCCACTCGCGAACTTCGTCCCGATCACCCAGAATGTGGAACTCGCGGACGTCGTAGAAGATCTCCAAGACGCCGACGACTTCTTCTTTGCCGTAAAGCGGGAGGAGCAGAACGTTCTCCTCTTCCGGGAGCGTTCCCCGAATCAAGAAGTCCGAGTATCGCTTCTTAAGCTCTTCGAACTCCCCCGCCAAACTCTCACGCGTGGAGTGCCCGAGGTGCAGCTGCTCTTGCCGGTCGACGAGGACG
>JAJFFE010000027.1 GCA_021776775.1 Planctomycetota bacterium
GACTCACGTACGAATTCTTAGATCCCTTCGGCGGAGGCGAGCTTTCGTTCTGCAATACTCTCGGGAGTCCGCCCACGGCGACCGTCGTCGTCGTCGATGGTGCGTCGGTTATCCCTACAACGGTGGATGGATACTTAGAAACAGGCTTCGTGGACGGATCTCCGTGCGTCTTCGCGGCTGGCTCCGGATCTCTGACCTTCGACCCGGATACGTACGAAGGCGCGGTCGAGATCGCCCTCGCCGTCCAGGAGACACCACTGTGCGGACCGCTTCACGACATCACGGGCTTCCACATGGCGCTGTGGGAACCGGACCAGCTGATGCTCGCAACGTCCGTTGATCCAGCTGCCGCACTGGAGTCTCTAAACGGTGGGTCCGGTCCCGAGGTTTTCCTCGTGGACTTCTCGGTTCCTGGGTATCTGGCCGTCGATTGTGAGTTCGCCGCAATTCCGGGGGACTCGACCTTGATCCTGGACGAGTTGACGTTGCTGGCGATCGCGACCTTCGAAGCCAACCCACCGGCAGTGGCGAGCCTGAGCGCACCGACGGCGACGGATTTGACGTGGCAGGAAAGCGGCTGCCGCCTTGAGCACGAGCTGGGGATCATCAGCCCGAACTATTTCGGCGGTTTCCTGCACAGTGTCGTCCAAGTGGCCCCCGCCGACTCTCTGAGCTCGGGGTCGGTCACTTGCACGGTTGTCGATGAGGTTGAGTTCGAGCCCGCGGAGCCTGGCGACTCTACCCAGTTGTGGTCCATGGATGCGGATGAAGAATGGCTGGTTATTGGCGACACGGACCCGTCCGTCGGTCCAGGGCATGTCGTAGTCTTCGAGCGGTCTGGCCCGGACTGGCAGTATCACAGTTCATTGGTCGCGAGCGATGGTGTGACGAATGACCGCTTCGGTGTCGCGGTGGCTCTGGATGGCGGTCGACTGATCGTGGGTGCCGATCAGCATGACGCGGTGGGTTCTGACTCGGGGGCAGCCTATGTCTTTGAGTTCACGGGAACGTCGTGGGAAGAGGTCGAAAAGATCGTGCCGTCGGATTCTGCTCCCTACACGAAGT
This sequence comes from Planctomycetota bacterium, assembly GCA_021776775.1. Classification (GTDB taxonomy): domain Bacteria; phylum Planctomycetota; class UBA8108; order UBA1146; family JAJFFE01; genus JAJFFE01. The sequence goes on from JAJFFE010000027.1 coordinate 1,066, forward strand.
TCGGGGCTACCGTGGCGATCGACGGCGATCTCGTTGCAGTCGGTGCTCATGAGTTCGACACCGGCACTATGTATAACAGCGGGAAAGCGTATCTATATCAGTGGGACGGGGCTTCCTGGTTCGAGACGGAGCTCGTGTCGCCAGCGGTCGAGCCGTACGGTTGGTTCGGGGCGGCCATTGCCCTGGACCAGGACTCTCTTGCGGTGAGTGCTCCGAACGAAGGCACCGGCGGGATGGTCCATGTGTATCGTCAACTCGGTGCAGTCTGGATCCTTGAGCAAACGCTCACCGCACCCGGCGCGAGTTCCTCGGACGGTCTGGGCAGAAGCTTGAGCCTCGCGGATGGGATCTTGGCAGCCTCCGTCCGATCCCTGTCTTCTTCTGCGACAACTCCCGGTGGGGTGCACCTGTATCGGCACGACCTCGGAACGTGGGCGCACGAGATTCAGCTGCAGGCCAGTGACGGCGCAGTCGGATACGGCTTCGGGCGAGCTCTCGCACTGTTAGACGGGGCCGTCCTGGTCGGGTCGCCGGACTGGAGTGCGGTGGCCTTCGACGCCGGGCGGATCTACCAGTATGAGCTCTCAATGGGAACGTGGTGGGAGAGCACGAGCTATGAGGCCGCCGAGGCTGTGCCGGGCCAACGGCTAGGCGGGATCGTCGTCACTGACGGGTCGGTCGTGATCACAACCGGTGGCGGCCTGCTCCACGAGTATCTGGTGACACGCTGCGTGGATGGTGGTTTCGTTCGAGGAGATGGGAACGGAGATCAACTCGTTGATGTCGCGGACGCCATTTACGCCCTGGACCATCTCTTCTTGAGCGGACCGGCGGACTGCCGCGATGCCCTAGACTTCGACGACGGGGGGGGCGTCGATCTCTCGGATGTGATCTCACTCCTAGGTTTTCTCTTCAGCGCGACCGAGGGACCGGCTGCTCCCTATCCCGAGTGTGGAGAGGACGTGGTTGGCGACGACTTGCACTGCTTCCAGGAGGCCTGCCCGTGATCAACTGGAGTTCCAGCGTTGTCATTGCGACGTCATGAGGTCAAACAGATCGCTGAAGTCCGGTGCTACCATGAGAACTCCGGCATGCGGCCGGGACTGGCGACGAAACGACTCTCCATCCGAGGCGTTTTCCTGCCCTCACGCCACGTCTTGGGATTCAACGTGAGCTTGATCGCTAGGCGTGTTTGGGTTGTCGGATAGCTACGCACTGTCTAGTAACAGTCGATGACAAAAGCACCCGTGCTGCCCGGCACGACCTGATGTCACTTTCGTGTCGAGTGTTCGTCATGATATTCGCGGGACGGTCGATCAGGAAGCGCTCAGCTCGTTTCAGCGGGGTCGCGTTGCTCTTGCGTTAGGAGACGGCATCAATCCGGGCATGACCTGCACAGCTCGCTCCCAACGCACGTATGACCACCGTCTCACGGAACTCATCTACTCGACTGGCGACATTCAGATCGCCATCGAATGAATACGTGAAGGACGGGCCGACAAGACTCAGACATTCTGATCGTACGTCGCCCGGGTACTCATGGCCCGACAGCTTCGTAAGCCGACTCCCGCAGTCGATTCGACGCCGGGCCAAGTGTCGAGTACTCGTCACGGATGTGACACAATGTCGTGGCAGGCAGCAGGGCTGAGACTGTGGTGCGTGCGACGATGTGACCGAGATTGCTCAGGGCTCCAGCGATTCTGGTAGTGACGCGGAGGGTGGATCCCCGCCGCTCGCGGAGCTCCACCCTCTGTTTGATAGCCAGCCGCGCTTGGTCGACGAGGTGAGTTTGATCCCCCTATCGGTCGAACCCGGTCAGTCCGAGAAAGTTGTAGGCGCCCGCGCCCTTCTCGGTGGCCGAGTCCACTCGATACTCGCGCGCAAGGGTCAGCGTTCCATTCTCGGCTATGTCGAATCTGGACACAGTGAAGGTCTGGTAAGCGCCAAGATTGTACAAGAACTTCCCGTCCAAGGTGACATACATGTCTTTCGTGTCGCCCGCGGGAGTACCGTCCTTGCGGCGCACGTAGGCCGTTTCGGCGTTTCGACCGATCGGGTCGACTTGGCCGCGAGCGTCAACGTGAAACGTGCTGATCAAGTTACCGCCGAAGCTGGAGACGTACAGGTTTTCACCACTCGGGTCGAGGGTCGTCCAGCACGCTTCGTCAATGTCGTTTCCGTCTCCCGTCCCGAAGTTAGCGACCTTGATAGTGCTGTGGCCGTCGTCGCGGAGAACGGTGAGGCTGTGATCGCGCTTCTCTCGGATCAAGTTGAAGTTGGAAACGTACAGCTGCGGCGCCTTCTTGTCCCAGCTGAAACCGATGCTGCCAGCAATCCCGTCTTCCTGGAAGTACCGCGTATTGGTCGCTTGACCCTGCGTCTTGTCGAAGTCATAGACGTAGACCCGGCTAGGCTTCTGGTGCGTGGGGGTGGCGGTGGCAAAGTGAGCGATCCCCCACGTGGCGACGCCGAGTCTCGTTCCATCGCTATTGAATTCCACCGTCGTGGGACCGCCGTGCGTCCCGACGTATGTGTCGATGGCTCTCTCCGGGCTTAGCTCTCCCGTGCTGGAGTTGAATGAGAACAAGAAGATGTTTCGCTCCTTCAACCTCTGTTCATGGCCGCCACCCGGCGCATGGAACGCGGCGTTCGGGTACATCTCGATCGGCCCTTCTCCAGCGCCGCCTTTTTGCACGTTGGGATTGTTCCACTGATTACCCACGACGACCCAGTACTCGTTGGCGCCCGACGACTTCTTCGTGAAGGCAATACTCACGGGGCGCGTGCCGCCGGAGTCGACGTTCTTCTTTATCGTGAGAGCGCCATTGTCCTTGTCGAGGTCGAACACCGTGACCGTATTCCCGCCAGCATTGACGACCAACAGATACTCGCCGATGATCTGAACGGCGCCCTGACAATCGAAATCACCAGCCGCGTCTCCGCCGGCGGACCGATTGGCCCCACCGAGAGATCCAGTGGAGTAGGTTCTCTGCCGGCCGAGGGTGCCGTCTTCGTAACGCTCGAACGAGACCACTTGGTTGGTCGTTTCTCCGTTCAAGCTGGTGTACAGGTAGCCCGCGACTTGCTTTCCCGAGTTGGTCATTGCGCTGGTAGCGCTACAGCCGGCGAGAACCAACGAGACAATCGCGACGTTCAATGACATGAGTTTCATCCTATGTGTCCTTCCGAGTTTCCAAAATTGACCTGGTTCATTATGAGGTGAGAGAACGAACTACTGGGCTTACGTGTCCAGGGTCACAATGCCCTGGGGTCGTGCGGTGGAGTGCACGCCGTCTGGTCCGAGGTGGCGCGACATGACAACCGTGAGCGTTCCTGACGCACCGATCTTCAGCACGTGTAGGATGTTTCCTTGGTCACTACGGTTGCCGTCGGTCTGGTCGATCCGTTGCGAGAGAACGCACAAGAACTGGCCCGACGGGTCGATGTCTAGTTGGAACGCCGCGCTGTTCGGTTGCGGCATGTTGCGGTTGTTGACGAACGTTCCGAGCGGCATCGGTAACTGGACGCGACTAATCTCGACAGGCTTCTCGGCGCTGCTGTTCGAGATATCGAAAACCGTGATCGTGCTCGCCATGTCCTGGGCATCGCCGCGTGGCAAGTTGTTGACGGCGTAGAGCCGAGTCCCGTCGCGGTTGACGCGAAGCCAGCAGATGTCTTGACCGCTACTCGGCACGGCGGAGACGAAGGTGAGCTTGCCGTGATCGTCATAGCTATAGACGCCGAGTTCGTTGCGGGTGACGAAACCGACGTAGAGCAAGTTCTTCGAAGGGTGATCCCAGAGCCCTAGCGGAATCGACGGAACCTCAGGCGCGGGTCTGGCCGTCTCCTTCAGCGCGACCGTGTCGCAGCTCGTCAGAACGCCGGCCGCGTTCAAGAGCATCGTGCGCAGACGACCGCGCACGAGCGGCTCGGTGCCGAAGAGTTGTGAGACGTTACCCTCTCCATCGAAGTCGACGTCTACCTGGAACTCGTTGCCAAAGACCAGCCGGCTGTTTCTTGACGAAACGAAGATCTGCGTCGGCTTCTGGCCGTCCGCGAGTTCGACTTTCGAGGCGAAGACGAGCCGGCCATCTGTCTGGATCTTGAACGAGGCATAGTTCGCCAACGCAGCGCCGCGCAGCTCTTCGCGCTGAAACGGGTCTTCGTTACGGTTGGCAACCAGCAGAACGTCATTGGAGATCGCGAGGCTGACCGGCCCGATGCCCATCGAAGGGAACGGCGATCCTTTGACGTGACATAGCGTGCCGCCCGGCGCGATGTCGAACACGGCGATTGTGTTGCTATGTCCGTTGACTGCGAACAGGTGCCTTCCGTCCGCGCTGCGGATGATCGGAGTATCGTTGTCGTTCGGGCCGAGCTTGCCGTTCGTCTTGTTGTCGATGCCCGTTCCGCCGGTGAGAAACGGGCTTCCGGCAAGGGGGACCAGCTCACAGCCAGACGCGCGCTCGTACGCGACGATCGAGTTCTGACCTTCGGCAACGTTTCCACTCTGGATGTAGAGAAACTTCCCTTTGGCGAAAGCGGTATTGGTTCCAAGGGCGACGGGTAGGAACAGCGTCGCGGCTGCAATAGTGGCGACGTACGCTGCCGCGGACAACGAGGAGCGGGTTCTCCTACGGATCGATTGCATGGTTTTTCCCTCTTGGACTGTTGTGGTTTGATGGACTGAACTTCTCTCGAGAAGTGAACGAATACGGAGAGACTGTAGATTCAATGGTTGTTCACCCTGGTTCCTCCTCTCCACTGACCGAATGCGATTTCAAAACCCTGCGTTTCGCCGGCATGGGTTCTCTAGCCCGTACTGTTCACCCGGCGCGGCCACTCACTTGGGGGCCCCGCCGTCGACAAAGTCGAGAATGAATGGCGGACAGTTCACGATCTCCAGTTGTCGTAGCCGAAGGTGGCGAAGCGTCGCCGCACCACCTGCGTCGACGAGACTCACCCCGGCCAGGTCGAGCTGCACGACGCAGTCGAGGTCGAGAAGTGAGTTGCACTCCGCCAACAAGAGAGTCGCGTCATCTCGCGCGATCGATCCCTCGACGCGGAGGGTGACGAGTCGGCCGGCCCTTCTGGTTTCTGTAAGTCGCATCATTTGAGGCCGCCGCTTCACCGAGTTCGCCGTCGCCAATGTCGTTGGTTCCTTGCGAGGGGCCAGAGCATGGGAAGGGCCGAAGCTCGAGGCGACGCTCGGCGTTGTTTGCAACACGCCGGTTCTAAAGGGGGTTATGCGTGCAGATCATGAGCGCGAGTGGGGTGACCGCGTAGGCCGGACGAACTCGGGGTCACGAAGTAGTGGGACGCTTCCAAGATATTGGGAGGGTGACGTTTGAATATTGGCTAGCAGCGTTTGCATTTGGGGCAAACACAAGTCTCAACAGGAGTGGGTCTGTCCAACCAACATAGTGGGAGGCGGCGACGACCAAGAAGAAGGATGAACTCATTGCGGTCGGTCGATGCCCCGGTTGTGCATGCGAGCCGAGCCTCGGCCTCTTGATCTTCGGGATGGCGTGCTCGGACGCGGTCATCGAAGAACCGTTCGTATCTGAAGAGGGTGTGGTCGGCTCGAGCTTGTCGTCGGAATGTGGTCCACGATGATGAGGGAGGACGCTCGCGTCGTCGGAAGAACGCGACTGGGCGCGCGTGCCGCCATCGGATCAGCTCCTCGAGAAATGTCGTTTGATCGACGGTCTCGATCCGCCTATCATTGGCGTCCAGAAGCACTCACGCACCAATGCCCGATGAAGCAATGATTCTGCTCGACATGGTTATGGAACACAGCGCCGAATAGGCCCGCGGTGGAAGGACATGGTGGTGTCCGCTGAGTTTTCTGACGCCGCGGCTCTGTGGACCATTGTCGAAGGCGTTGAAGCCAACCTCGGAAAGCGGTTCTTTCCTTCTTTGGTGCAACATCTGGCGACAGCCGTCGATGTCCAGTATGCCTTCGTCACCGAGTGCGCGGCGGACTGTCGAAGTTTTCGATCCCTCGCCGTGTGGGCGAAGGGTGATGAGGCCGCCAACTTCGACCTCGTCGCCGCCGGCGGTCCGTGTGAGGCCGTACTCAATGGTCAAACAACTCAGTACCCCCAGAACCTCCAGGCACTCTTCCCCGACGTTGCGCTTCTCTTGGACTGGAGAGCCGAGAGCTATTGCGGGGTTCCGCTTCTTGACTCCTCCGCTTCCGTGATCGGTCATCTGGCGATTGTGGACCAGAAGCCGATGCGACACCGCCCCAACGTCCAATCGATCATGCGAGTCTTCGCGGCTCGGGCTGGGGCAGAACTGGAACGAATCCGCAGCGAGAATCGGGCTCGCAAGGGCGAGTTGATCATGCGCCTGATCCTCGAAGGCACGGCGACTCTCACCGGCGACGAGTTCTTCCGTTCCCTGGCGCGCAATCTGGCCCTCGCTCTCGATGCCCGCCACGCGTTCGTCTCGCGGTTCACGGACGTCAACACCAGGGTCCGCACTCTGGCCTTTTGGTCGAACGACGACTTCTTGGAGAACTTCGAGTACGACATCGCAGAAACTCCCTGCGAACGAGTGCTGCACGGGGACATCGGCTACTACCCTCAGGATGTGGCCGCGCTCTTTCCTCACGACCGAGATAGCCTCCAGGCACTCGACGCGGAAAGCTACTTGGCGGTCCCCATCTTCGGGCCGGCCAACCGGGTTCTGGGACACTTGGCGGTCATCGACGTCAAGGCGATGCCCACCGATCCTGAGAACCTCCCGGTGCTCCTGCACTTCGCCGCGCGAGCCTTTGCCGAGATCGGACGGCTGGATGCCGAGCAGGCGTTGGCTGAGAGCGAGGAGTGCCTCCGTGACTTGTTCGACGAGGCCCCTATCGCCTATGTACATGAGGAACTGGATACAAGGTTCATCCGCGCCAACCGGACAGCACTCAGAACCCTCGGCATTACGGAAGATCAGGTCGAGGGCACCTACGGTAGATCGTTCATCCCCGATACTCCCGAAGCACAGCAACGCGTGGAGGAAGCATTCAAATCGGTTGACCACGGGACCGATACCAGCGGGGTCGTGCTCGAACTGCGTCGCAAAGACAATGGCGAGCCACTGTGGATCCAGTGGTGGTCGAGGCCCGATCCCAGTGGCACCTTCACGCGTACGATGTTTCTTGACATCACCGAGCGGATCCTCCTGGAAAAGGAGAAGCGTCGGCTCAAGGCAGACAACCTGTATCTCCAAGAGGAGATCAAGACCGAGCACAATTTCGAAGAAATCATCGGCGCATCTCCGGCCATCAAGAAAGTATTCCAAGCGATCGAGCAGGTGGCCCCCACAGACTCCACCGTGTTGATTACCGGAGAGACCGGTACCGGCAAGGAACTGATGGCACGAGCCATTCACAACCTGAGCGATCGCCAGGACCGGGTCCTGGTGAAGGTGAATTGCGCGGCCATTCCGGCCGGACTCATCGAGAGCGAGCTGTTCGGTCACGAACGAGGAGCATTCACTGGCGCGCTGTCACGGAAGATCGGCCGGTTCGAACTGGCGAATAGGGCCACCATCTTCCTCGATGAAGTGGGCGAAATGCCGTTCGATTTGCAATCGAAGCTGCTTCGGGTGCTCCAGGAGGGTGAGTTCGAGCGACTCGGGAGTACGACGACGATTGCCACGGATGTCCGGGTCATTGCCGCGACGAACCGCGAACTCGAGAAGGCTGTGCAGGACGGCGAATTCCGAGCCGACCTCTACTACCGCCTCAATGTCTTTCCAATCGCTCTCCCCGCTCTGCGTGAACGTCGAGAGGACATACCACTCTTGCTCAAGTTCTTCATGTGGAAGCTCAGCGCTAAGATGAAGAAGCGAGTCGAGACCGTAGCCCCGGGAGCCGTTCAGTCCCTTCAAGCCTATCCCTGGCCAGGCAACATACGCGAACTCGAGAACGTGGTCGAACGCGCGATGATTCTGAGCCAATCCACCGAACTCGAGTTGGGAGACTGGGTGCCGAAGTCTGGTGCAACCACCGTCGCATCGCACCCCGTCACCCTCATGGAGCTCGAACGGACCCACATCCTCGCGGTGCTAGATCTCACGTCTTGGCGCGTCAGTGGAGAGCGAGGGGCAGCCCAAGTCCTTGGACTCAAGCCAACGACGTTGGAGGCTCGGATGAAGAAGCTCGGCATTGTTCGCAAGTCTTCGTAACCACTGGCGGAACCCTCGGGCTCCTTGGCATGCCGTTGGTGCATTTGCGAGTTCCCGAAGTGCGGTAGCTTCACCCTTTGGAGTCCTTCTCTGAAGAGCTGAGCGCATGCCTTAGGTGAAATCAGGCCGTTGCTCCGAGAACGTCTCAGTGAGCACGGAGGAATTCGCGCCACTTCGTTCTTGTACCGCGCCCGGGTGCAGGATCGAGAGCACCGGACAGTCCTTTCGCCGCGTCGGTCTTTACGATGGGGTTACCTCGCCGACGCAGGGCCAGGGTAGGATCCGGGCATGAACAAGACCCAGAGCCCGGCCCTGGCGATAGCCTCGAGGGGCTACTCCACGGGCGACATGTCCGGGCCCGAACTCGACGCGCAGGAAGAAGCCCTCGGTGCCGAGATGGCTCGCGCATTGTTCGAATGCTACGGCACGAATGTGGGTTCCAATGCGACGAACACGCTTCGATTCACGGACGATGTCGTCAAGGGATTCCCGTCGAACGGCACGGTCGCGCCGCAACGCACGACGTTCTTCGGGCTCTACGCGCGTAACGCCGAGTTCGACGATGGGACCCCTTCAACCTCCCGGCGATCTGGCTCGACCGCAAGGACGCGATCGACGCCCATCGCGTCGCCGAGGAACTCACCGGCAAGTAGGCGAATAGACGGATTCATGGAGATCCCGACATGCGCCGCGTAGTAACAGCCGATGAACGAAGCACCGGGACGAGAAGGAAGACAAAGGTATCCGTCGCGGTTCTCGTGGCGGCGGCCTGTGTGTACTTCATGTTTCGAGCACCGTGGGCCGAGTCACCGCGGATGGCGACGGTCGAGCCGACGACGGCCAACGGGGCCCTCGAAGGCGACCCGGAGCCAATCGTTTTTCAACTGACCCGGGAGTCGCTCCTGGGAGCGGTAGCGGATCTCGTCCGAACCGGGCCGCTTCCACTTCTGGACAGCGCCCGGCGCAGGGTCCGTCGCGACCTTCGAGAGCGCGATGGGGCTTGACTACGACTGGCGCCGGCAGGACCTCGAGCTGGTCCCCGGGTTTCAGTCGGTGCGCTTCGAGTTTGCGCCAGCCTGCGCCTTCCGTTACGAGTTCCGCGACGGCGCGTCCGCCCTGCCGTACGAGGATGGTGTCTACTATGAGGTGCTCACCAAGGGCATCGTCCGCGCGGTCGAACACGAGGGTCGCGCATCTCCGCTGAACAAGGGGAACGTGACGGTGAGCGCGCCCGGGGTCTACGAGCTCAACTTCGAGGGCGTCAGCGACGACCGCTTCCACCCGATCCCGACCCGTCGCGTCGACGTCCGTGAGGGCGAGACGACGGTGGTGATCGTCCAGCTGCGACGGAAGTAGCAAGGCAATGCAAATGCGAAACACATCGGCACTTCAACCCAAGAAATCGATTTCCCCCCTCGGCCTCGCCGTGCTGCTTGTTCTGACCTCAACGATATCGGGACAAGAGAACCAAGAGCTCGGTCGGATGTGGACCTTCGAGAATCCACCTCTCGCCTACCTCGAAAAGGAATACGGGTTCAAGCCGGACCAGGAGTGGCTGGACTCCCTTCGGCTCGGCTCGCTGCGCCTCGGCGGCGAAGACGTCCTGCCCGGCTTTGGCTCCGCGTCGTTCGTCTCGCCAAAGGGGCTGATCATGACGAGCACCCGCTGCGTGCGCGACGCCATCGCTAATACTCGGCCGCGAGATATCCACATGATCAAGACCGGATTCGTCGCCGCAGAGCTGGAAGACGAGTTCCGGCTGCGGTCGCGTAGGGACGAGTGGCTGACCGCCGCGCAACTCCACAAGACCGCGAACGTCACCGACAAGGTCAACAAGGGCGTGGCACCAACCGACAATGTGATTCAGAGCAAGGAAAAGCGCGAGGCGAACAAGCAGACGATCCTCGACGCGGCCAGGAAGGCCGATCCGGAACTCGTTCCGCAGATCGTGAGCCTCTACCAAGGCGGCATGTTCCAGCTCTACCAATACAAGGTGTACACCGACCTTCGCCTGGTGGTCCTTCCGCACGTGCAAACCGCGCACTTCGGCGGTGACGCGGACAACTTCACTTATCCGCGTCACAGCATCGATTTCGCTTTCCTACGCGCGTACGAGGACGGCAAGCCCGCGAACACGACGAAGCACTACTTCAAGTGGATGTCGGGCGGCGCCCAAAAGGATGAACTCGCTGAGGGCGAACTCGTCTTCATCTCCGGCAACCCCGGCACGACGAAGCGGTTGTTCACGAAGGCGCAGTTGGAGCTCGAGCGAGACATCGGGATCCCGATCGAAATCGAGCGGCTCACGAACCGGTTGCGCATCTTGAAAGACTCGAGGAGCGGTGGCTACACCGGGGAATTCGATCCCGAAAACCCGTCAAAACACTGGGCCTGGATGAGGACCTGCATCCTCGCGACGGAAAACATCCTGAAGGCGGCGCGCGGGACATTGCAGGGTCTCGAGAACGCGAAGTTGACGGCTGAGAAAACCGCGGCGGAGCAGGCATTCAAGAGCCGCGTGATGGCGGACAAGAAACTCGCGAGAAAGTACGGCGACCTCTGGGACCGAATCGCCAGTGTGGTCGAGGCGCGGCGGCAGCACGACGTCCGGGCGCGATTCCAAACGGCCGACGGCGACGCTGTGCTCGGTGTCGCGGTCGCCATCGTGCGATCGTGCGATCCCGCCGAAACGGAGGAGTATCGCAAGGAAGCCAAGAAGAAGTGTTTGGAGG
>JAJFFE010000261.1 GCA_021776775.1 Planctomycetota bacterium
GTCCGCCCCGCCACCGTATTCTTGTCGACGCTGGGTTCGAGCTTGTCCGGAAAAGAGCGGTTGTTCATCGCTTGGATCGGACCTCGGGGAATTGTGGCCGCGGCAGTGGCGTCGCACTTTGCGACCGAGCTCGCCGATCACCCCGTTCTTGCCGACTCGGCGTTGGAGCTGCGCGCCTTGGTGTTCCTCGTCATCACGGTGACCGTCGCTGTCTCGGGATTGACCGGTGGGTTGCTCGCTCGCCGTCTTCGGCTTCAGCGTCCCTCGAACAATGGCTGGGTTATCTTGGGAGCCAACGAGCTCAGTCGTGAGTTGGCGAAGTTGCTCGCCATCGGCGGGGCGCCCGTGGCGTTGATCGAACGAAATCAGAGCTCCGCGAGCTCGGCCGAGAAAGCTGGCCTGCGCGTGATTTTCGGAAACGGACTCGACGAGCGGGCGCTCGCGCAAGCGGAAATCGATACGCGTGAAGGCGTCATCGGACTGAGTCCGAACAGCGAAGTGAATCTGCTCTTTGCGCAGAAGGCGCGCCAAGAGGGCCGGCCCGACCGTCTTCTTGTAAGCGCGACGTCCAACGGCGGGGTCACGACCGACATGTTGCACCATGAGTCCGCCGAATGTCTCTTCGGCCGTCCGCACGACGTCGAACTTTGGTCCGTGCGCTTGCGCCATGGTTCGGCTGAGGTCGAAGAGTGGGTGCTCGATGGTGAATTGAGTGAGACCTCGTTGGGAGTCTCTCGCGGACCGTTCTTGCCCATCGCTGTGCACGTCGAAGGGCGCTGGCACCCACTAGGTTCGGAGACCGAAGTCGTAGCTGGAACGAGGGTGGCGTTCATCGTGCACACCGCCCAAGGGGATGAATCGCACGTTGCGCTACGCGAGAGCGGATGGTCGCCGGCTCCTCCGACCGGGCAGATGAATTCCGAGAAGATAGGTTCCGAGCAGATTGCTGCCGAGGAGTAAGCGTCGGGCGGCGCCGCCGCCCACGGCGCGGGCGAGAGGCGACCACTCTGGCCGCATCGCCCGAACGCTTGTGAAACGGCCGCGGAGCGCTACTTCTTCTTGCTCAACTCGTCGTAGGCGACACCGAGACTGCCGGCAAGGCTCAATCGCCCGCTGCCAGCGCCGTAGCTCTCGAAGCCTTTGAGTAGATCGAGCTTCGTCGTCTCGTCTCTGGACTTACCCGCGCCGATGCAGCCCCGTGCATGGTTGGTCACCGCCGCCAGATAGTCTCGGAACCGTTCCACTTCCTTTCGGCCCCCGACGACGACGTCGCCCTTGCCGTGTCCGAAGATGTATCTCGTCTTCTCGTCATGATCTTTGATGGCCGCGTCGAGCACCTTGGGCCAGTTGAGAATAGAGGCGCCCGCCGGCGGGTCGATGAACGGGTGACGTTCGTGGAAGACCAGGTCGCCCATGTGGGCGACGTTGGCGCCAACAAACGTCACTACGGCGTCGCCGCCGGTATGGGCTGGGCCGTAGTGCTTAGCGCGGATCTCTTGTTTGCCGACCTTACCGGACCACGTCTTGGCGAAGGTGGTGTCGGGCACAGTCGGCTCTTCGCGCTTTTGCTGCTTGGCTTGTTGCCGCTGATACTTCGGGACGTTGTCGTGCCCGACGATCTTTTTCACGGACTTTCGGAAGGTCCCGTTCCCACCCGTGTGGTCGCCGTGATGATGCGTGTTGATCAAGAACTCGATCGGCGCCTCGTTGCGTCGTTTGTTGAGTTCGTTCAGGCACATCGCCGCGGTACGGGCGAACTGACTGTCGACGACAGCTAGCCCCTTCTCGTCCACCATGAACCCGATCGTGCCACCTTGCGCCTTGAAGACGGAGATGTTGCCGCGCACCTCTTCGATCTTGAAGTTTCGCTGCCGTCCAGCCACGAGCCCCGGAAAGGCGCCCATGATCACGGCGGCGGAGGAGGTTTGCAGAAAGCGTCGGCGTGTCAGGTCTCGGTTCATGATCTCTCCATTGGACTCGGTGGGTGTTGTCGTTGGATCGCGGTTGGCTCAAGGTGTGGCTCACGCAAAGGCGAATGCTACCGGCTTGCGCTACCGTCACTGCCCTTACCTTCCGTAACCGCGGTCGACCGCCTTCTTGAGTTCCTCCGCGATGTTGGGCGCGGGAATGTCGATGGGGATGTTGGCCTTGTCGGCCTCTTCCTTCGCGATGGAAAGCGCTTCGCGGAGCTCGTCGTCCGTCAGCTTCTTGGTCTCGAACGACGTCGGCTCGCCGTTCTCGGAGATGAAGTAGCGTTGCAGTTGGTCGAACGCTTCTTGCGGAATTTTCTTCTGCAATGTTCCATTCACGAATCGACGAACCGTGAGCTCTGCCTCCGCCTTCTCTTCATCGGAAAGCCCCGACGGCTTCACGTACTGCTGGATAGCGAAGACCCCCGCCAACGTTTGAATGAGAGGCTCGGCTTCGTCAAAGATGCGCTCGAGTTGGTCGACATCGATGCGGCCCGCCTTGAAGTCTTCGACGACTTCCTTGACGGTCGCCATGACTTGTTCCTTCTGCTCCTCTGGAAGATCCGATTGCTTGACCACTTGGTCGATTCCGGCGCGCATCATGTCGGCGGCGAGCTTGTCGAAGTTGATGGCGACGTAGATTCCGACTCCAGCTGTGATGAGCAGCAGGACGAGGCAACCGCCGGCGACAATGACGCAACCGGTCTTGCCACCGTCGTTCTTGGTCGACGCGTCGAATTGGCTGGGCGGGGGCGCTGAAGATTCGGGTTCCATGGGGCAGCTTTCAGGAGCATGGTCGTGAAGGGGTATTGCCGTGAAGGAGTATGGCCGAGCGGGAGTTCCCGCAGAAGGGTGCCCCCCCTGCGAACGTCGAGTCGAGCTGTCCTTGTAATCCCCGCGGCGCTGTTTGCAAGACTCTTCAGCGCGGCTCGCGCGAGATCGAGGTAGACCGACCATTTCGAACCCAACGTTGGGTCCCGAAGGATCTCAGGTTACGCCGCTTGGAACAGGCGATTGATCCCACACCCCGAGCCAGCGAGCCCGATTAGCGGACAATCGCAAGTGGCCCAACTAACATTGCGTTCGATACGCTGGATTCACCCAAACCTGTCTCGAATGGGGTCCCGATGCTGCGACATGCGACACTCGCCTTTGCGATTGCTGCGCTCGCGATTCTTCTTGGTTCATCTCGGTTGTCCGCGGACGTCGTTGCGATTCGGGGAGGGACCATTATTCCCAGCCCGGGAAAGGTCATCGAAAACGGCGTCATTGTGATCCGCGACGGGCGAATCGAGTCGGTCGGTGCCGGCGTCGCCATTCCTGCGGGAGCAGAAATCATCGATGCGGAAGGTCTGACGATCTACGCCGGGTTCATCGATGCGTCGACTTCCGTCGGCCTCGGTGAGATCACTCGGCCCGAGGGTCAAGCCGTCGGTCGTCGAGTCGACACGCGGCGTTCTGCAGCGGCGCACACCGAGGAAACTTATCGCAAGGGCACCTCGCCAGAGATTCTCGCCGCGGACTTCCTGGAGCTCGACGTCAAGGGTGCCGAGGGCCACTGGAAGTCCGGATTTACTGCGGCGCTTCTCTCCCCGCCGTCGGATGTTCTTGCGGGTCAGAGCGCGTTCGTCAGTTTGTCGGGCGCACCTCGACGAGAGGCCATTATTGCGTCCCCGGTCGCCATGCACGGTTCGTTCAGCTCGCGTGGCCGAGGGTATCCCGCGACCTTGATGGGCTGCATGGCTCACTTTCGGCAGGTCTTCCTGGATGCCAAGCGTCATCGGGACCTCGAGCGTCTACACAACGACCACCCGGCCGCCTCGAACCGTCCGCCCTACGATCCATCGCTCACCGCCTTGCGCCCGGTCATCGACCGCAACATGCCCATGGTGCTGCGTGCGTCGAGTGAACTGGGGATTCGCCGAGCCATGCGAATGGCTGACGAGTTCTCCTTCGACGTGATTTTGGACGGTGGCCGCGAGGCGTGGAAGATCGCGCCGGTCCTAGCCAAGTCCGCTGTCCCCGTGCTCGTGTCGCTAGGCTTCGACAAAGAGCCCAAGCTCGAAGAAGAGAGCAAAGACGGCCAGAAGGACGACACCGCGAAGGACGACACCGCGAAGCAGCCAAAGAGCTGGGCCGAGCAAGACCACAAGAAGCGATTTGCCGCTCCGAAGCGCGTGCAGTTGGCCAACCACCACAAGTGGGAGCAAACCGTCAAGAACGCCAGCGTGCTCGCCCAAGAACGGGTGAAGTTCGTGTTCGGTACTCAGGGCAAGGCGAAGGACTTCCTGGGTGAACTTCGTCTCGCGATCGAGCACGGCCTGTCCGAGGAAGAAGCGTTACGAGCGCTGACGACGCGCCCCGCGGCGCTGTTCGGCGTCGACGGCTCGCTCGGCACCATCGCGGCGGGCAAGGCGGCACACCTGACGTTGATGAACGGCACCTTGAGTACCGACAAAGCGAGCGTCGCGTTCGTCTTCGTCGATGGGGAGAAGTTCGAAGTTGCCGGTAAGAAGAAGGCGTCGAAGGAGGCGGAGTCGACTGACGCCGAACCGTCGGGACCGGCGACTCTTCCCGGTACGTGGACGGTGACGGTAGTCAGTGAGCGCGGCGAAAACGAGATGACGTGGAAGATCCAACAAGACGGCCGCAAGTACAGCGGAACGTTGACGAGTCGCTTCGGCGACATGGAAATGACGTCGGCCACCTTGTCCGACAATGACGTGAACCTCACGTTCGTTTCCGACTTCGATGGCAATGAGTTCGAGTTGAAATTCAGCGGCAAGATCACCGGCGATACCGCCAAGGGATCCATGGAGACACCGATGGGAGAAGCCGAATGGTCGGCCGAACGTACCGCCAAGCCGAAAGGGGCAGCCCGATGAAGCAGTGGTTGATCCTACTTCTCGTCCTTGTTGCGACCGGCTTCGTCGGGGCGCAGGAACTACCGACCGAACTCGATGAAGATCGGGTGCCGCAAACGCAAACCGGCGGAGACTGTTTGATTCGCGGCGGAACGGTGCTGACCGCGAGTCACGGTCGACTCGAAGGCGTCGACATTCTCGTCCGTGACGGCAAGATCGCCGAAATCGGCGAAGACCTCTCCGCGGACGACGGCATGACAGTGATCGAGGCGGCGGGCAAGTACGTGATTCCGGGAATCATCGATTGTCACTCGCACATGGCGATCTCTGGCGGAGTCAACGAAGGAACCGTGGCGATTACCTCTGAGGTTCGAATCGCCGACACGGTGCGAAACGACGACTTGACCATCTACCGGGCCCTCGCCGGCGGAGTGACGGCGGCGAACCTCCTGCACGGTTCTGCCAACCCTATCGGGGGGCGCAACGCAGTCATCCGTCTGAAGTACAAGCACCCGGTTGATGACATCATGTTTCCGGGCGCCCCGTTGGGGGTGAAGTTCGCGTTGGGTGAAAACCCGAAGCGTTCGCGTCAACGCTTTCCGAACACTCGCATGGGCGTCGAAGCTGTTATTCGACGCGCGTTCATCGAAGCGCGCCACTACCAGACAGAGTGGAAAGAGTACGACGCAACGATTGCCAAGGGCGAAAAGGCCTCGGCTCCGCGTCGTGACCTCCGCTTGGAGACGCTCTCCGGAATCATCGAAGGCACCGTCCTCGTTCACGCGCACTGCTATCGAGCGGACGAGATCTTGATGCTGATACGGATCGCCGAAGAGTTCGGCTTTACCGTCGCGACGTTTCAGCACGTTCTCGAGGGGTACAAGGTTGCTCCGGAGATCGCCAAGCACGGCGCTGGGGCGTCGACGTTCAGCGATTGGTGGGCGTACAAAATCGAGGCGTACGACGCCATTCCGTACAACGCCGCACTGATGACACGTGCGGGTATCGTCACGAGCCTCAACTCGGATTCCGGTGAAATGGTGCGACGCCTCTACCACGAGGCGGCCAAGGGAATGAAGTACGGCGATCTCTCCGAAGAGCAAGCGCTGAGACTGATCACGTTGAACGCCGCGATTCAGCTCGGGATCGACAGCCGCGTCGGAAGCATCGACGTCGGCAAAGACGCCGACATCGCCATCTTCAACAAGCATCCGTTCAGCGTTTACACCCGATGCGAGATGACGCTCATCGAAGGCGAGGTCTTCTTCGAGCGGACCGACCGGGAGATAGAGCCACGCAACTTGGGCGTCGAGCCGATCGGTATCGCCGCCAAAGAGACCGCGACCGCAATCCGACCGGCGTCCTTGCGCAACCTGACGGGGCCGTCTCATGCCGTCGTCGGCGCGACGATCCACCCGGTGTCCCGCGAGCCGATCGAGAATGGCACCGTGGTCATCCGCGGGGGACGAATCGTCGCGGTTGGCCCGCGCGATCGAGTCTCAGTCCCGGAGGGTGCGACGATTACCCCCGGCGACGGCTTGCACGTGTATCCCGGGATGATCGACAGTGGCACCGAGATTGGTCTCACGGAGATCGGTTCGATCGACATGACGCAGGACGCCACGGAGGCGGGCAGCTTCAACCCGGACTTGCGGTCGTGGATCGCGATCAATCATGACTCTGAGATGATTCCCGTAACGCGGGTCAATGGCATCACCTCGGTCATGTCTTCCCCGACCGGAGGACAGATCGCGGGTCAAGCGTCGCTCATCCATCTCGACGGATGGACACGGGAAGAGATGATCGTCAAAGCGCCGCTGGCGCTAGCTGTCAACTTTCCGGCTCTGCCGCCGGATCGCAAGTGGCAAGACGACAAACGAGTCAAAGAGCTGATCAACTGGATCGAGCGCGCGCGTCGTTACGACGCGAACGTTCGCGAGGCCAAATCGGCCGGGCAGCGCGGTCCGGACCGCGACGTGATGCTCGAGGAACTCGCTCCGTACGCCAATGGCGAGCGTCCGATCATCTTCCCCGCGAATCGGCAGAAGCACATTGTCGACGTGGTCGATTTTGCTCTCGAGAACGGCCTTCGTCCGATCATTCGCGGTGGACGCGAGGCGTGGAAAGTTGCGGACTACTTGGCGAAGAAGGGGGTCCCGAGCGTGATCGGTCCCGTCTTGGCGACGCCGTACTATCCCCACGATCCGTACGACGCCGCGTTCTTCAACGCGTCCGTTCTCCACGACGCCGGGGCGAAGTTCGCGTTTCAGACCGACGATGCGAGCAACTCGCGGAACCTGCCGTTTCACGCCGGCATGGCGGCCGCGTTCGGGCTCGACGCCGATGCGGCGTATCGCGCGGTAACGTTGTCGGCGGCCGAAATTTGGGGCGTCGAAGACGTTCTCGGCAGTATCGACGAAGGCAAGATCGCGGACTTGATCGTCACCGATGGTGATCCGTTGGAGTTCCGTACGAAGATCCACGAGATCTTTATCGACGGAAAGCCGGTCGGGTTGGAGAGCAAGCACACGCGCCTCTACGAGCGTTACCTCAAGCGGCTGCCGAAGGCTTCTCGCACCGAACGGTTCTGATTGCCGCAACGCGTGTTGCCAGAGACCCGCGGTTTGGTTGGTTCGTCTCGCACCGTGCGAATGGTGGAGACGATCGAACCGGGCCGTGGGTTTCTCTATTTTCGGCGACGGAGCGCGGCTACTTTTCCGACCCCACTTGCGGTTAGAATCAGCCCCTTGTCCCATTCGGAAAGAGGACCGTTTGCTCACGATCCGGGTCAACGGCGAAGATCACGAGCTTCCCGAGTCTTCGACCTTGACGGACTTGGTCGCTTCGTTGGGTCTCGCCACCGGAGCCGTGGCCGTCGAACTGAATCGCGCGGTCGTGACGAAGTCCGAGCACTCGACTACAACGTTGAACGACGGGGATCGCGTAGAGATCGTGACCATCGTCGGTGGAGGATAACTCGGTGGATGGCACCGGCTCGGTAGCGCCGCTCAAGCTCGGCGACAAGACTCTTCGTTCTCGCTTGATCCTCGGCACGGGAAAGTACTCGACACTCGATTTGATGGTCGAGGCGTTGGAAGCGTCGGGCTGCCACGCCGTCACGGTCGCGATTCGACGGGTCGATCTCTCCGGCGACGGTCCCAACTTGATGGATCGCATCGATCGCGATCGATACACGATTCTTCCCAATACCGCGGGCTGCTACACCGCCGAAGACGCCGTTCGGGTGTCTCGTCTTGCGCGGGAGCTCGGACTGGGCGATTGGGTCAAACTCGAGGTCCTGGGCGATCCCGACACCTTGCTGCCGGACCCCGTCGCGACCATCGAGGCGACCAAGACTCTTGTTGCGGACGGTTTTTCGGTGCTGACTTACACCTCCGACGATCCGGTCGCCGCGCAACGTCTCGAGGCGGCGGGAGCGACCTCGGTCATGCCGGCCGGCTCTCCGATCGGCAGCGGGATGGGTATCCTCAATACGAACAGCCTTTCGATTATTATCGAGAAGCTGACCGTCCCCGTGATCATCGACGCTGGCGTCGGTACCGCGAGCGACGTCACCCTCGCCATGGAGCTGGGAGCCGAGGGCGTTCTCTTGAACACCGGCGTCGCTCACGCCAAAGATCCGGTAGCCATGGCAAGGGCCATGAAGCACGGGCTCGAGGCGGGGTACTGGGCTGCCCGAGCCGGGCGGATTCCACGCCGACGGTACGCAACCGCGTCCAGTCCGACCGACGGCATGATCGACATAACGTCATCTCAAGCCGCCAGCTCTCCAGACACCAATTCCTCAGACACTATCGACGGCGAGTGACTCCTGGACAACTACGCAGCGCGACTGCTCGAGTTCGTCTACTCCCTGACCACCGACGGCACGGGCTGGCTGATCCTCACCCTGATGGCGGCGTGTGTGATCGTGGTGTTCTTGGCCACGTTCTCAATGTTCGGCTATGTCTCGAGTCGATTCGCCGGATCCGGGTTCCGCGCTGACGCACCGTGGAGTTTGGTCGACGGGGCTATGCCGTTCGTGCTGTGGATCTTTGTCGAGTTGGTCGGAGTGACCGCGATCGTTACCGTGTTGACCGTCGGTTGGGTGAGCTTTGTCGACATCGTTCCGCCTCTGCTGCGACACTCGCTGCGGGATCCGGCTCCGTTTCTCGCCTCCGTGCAGACCATATTGCTGATCTCCTACGGCGGCGCGGTTCGGTTGTTGTGCGTCGCGTTCTCTATCCAACAGTTGAAACTTCTCAGGGGCAGCGAAGCGAGTACTTGGGGTTTGTCCAAGGCCGGCATCGCACCCGGTGCTATGGCGGGACTGTTTGCTCTGGTCGCCTTGGTTCCCGGATGGATCGCGATGACGTTGTGCTGGGGCGCGCTTCTAGAAGCCGTAGGCAACCCGGCGCCGCAGGAGGTCGTGCAAACGCTCCAGAGCGCCATCGTCTCCGGCGACTGGATCACGATCTCTATTCTCTCCGTGACCGCCGTCGTCATTGCGCCCCTCTTCGAAGAGGTTCTCTTCCGAGGCATTCTCCTTCGTGCGCTGATCGGCGGCGGGCTGCCCACGGCAGCTGCGGTCGTGTCGTCGGCCGCTCTGTTTGCCTTGATCCACGCCAGCGTCTCGGCGTTCGTTCCGCTGTTCCTTCTCGGTTGCGTGCTGGGTGTCTTGTTCCTGCGCACCGCGAACCTCTGGGCGTCGATATTCTTGCACGCCTCGTTCAACGCTTCGTCGATCGTGGTGATGGCGCTATTCAGCTAACGACCGGGTACAATGCCAGTGACGCAGTGGGAGGCGTTTGTTCGCATGCTCGACATCGGCCAGCAAATCAAGAAGCTCCGCGAAGAGCGACGTATTACTGGTAAGGACCTCGCGGTTCAGATCGGGCTGTCGCAGTCGCAAATGTCGCGTCTGGAACAGGGGCAACGACGGATCGACACTGAGATCTTGGCCAAGATCGCCAGTGCGCTCGACGTCTCACCTGCTCAGTTCTTTGGCGACGCCGACGAAGATCCCAGCGAGGCGTTGTCGACCCGTCGCGAAAAGGAATTGGCGCTCTCGCAGCTTCACATGGAACTCGGGAAACTGATTCGCTCAGAGCGGCGTCGACGACATTTGACGATGGATGATCTCGCACGTCGAACCGGGCATACCCGGGCGTATGTGGCTGCCGTCGAAGAGGGGCGTCGCAACGGGCTCGAGGGTGAGTTCCTGCGCAAAGCGCTCAAACTGCTCGCAATCGACCCGTTTTCGGTGATCGAGATCGAAGAGCACATCATTCGAGATCTCAAGACTCGGGTTCATCACCTCGACCAATCGATCGTGGCCACGGGTGGCACTGCGCCGGCGAGTCCGGCTGCGCTGCTTGCCGGCGATCCCCAGACCGATCGCACCACCGAGCGGTTTGTCGGCACTCCGATCCTGGTCGGGGACGAGTCGGTGTACCCGGCGGAATTCGACGAACACGGTTATCCGGTGGCGGCTGTGGAAGGGTTCTTGAACATTCCGGAGCTTGCCGGTCGACCGACCTTCGCGGTGCGTGTCCAAGGCGATTCCATGGAGTCGCACGGTCGACCATCCTTCGACGAAGGTGACGTGGTTGTTTTCGCGACGGATCGCAGCGCTCGCAGCGGCGAATTGGCGTTCGTTCGCTACGGCGACGACCAGACCGATTTTCGAATGCTCTACCACGACGACGATCAAGTCCTGCGCTTGCAACCGTTGCGCAGTCAGGTAGCGCCGACGCTCTTAGATTTGGATGCGATCAAGAGCGCATGGCCGCTGGTGGCGACCGTCACGACTCGCTAGTTTCGTCTCGCGAAGAAGAAGAGTAGGCACGAAAAAAGGCTTCCCGGATCGGGAAGCCTTTTTCGTATCGGCCCGGCCTCAAAGAGGTCGGCTGCCGCTTCTATCCGCCTTCTTGACGTTCGAATCGGTAGTAGACCTCTAGGGTCATGGCGCCGATCGCGGTCGAGTAAACACGGCCACCGGCCGCTCCCCACTCACCGATCGGATCCCAGCTACCGTCTTTGTCGGTACCCATGACTTGACTCGGGAGTAGCGCCTCTTGCATGGCGTCGTTCCACTCTCTCCACTTGGGTCCACCGAACTGGAACATCGCGTAGCTACCGTAGTACCAGTAGTAGATGTTGATGGTCGAGAGTCGCTTGTCGCGACGTTCCGCCCAGCGCGGCGGCTCCTTCATGAGGATGCCCACGCCGTTCTTGATCGCGTCGGACTTTCGGCTTTCGCCGGCGAACAGGCGACAGAGGACGGCTACCGCCGACATGCATGAAAGGCGTTTCGAGAAGGGGTAGGGATCGGGGTGGATCTTCTGCAAGCGTGAGCCTTCGTCGCCCGGCGCTTCGTATCCCGTGATCCCCGTCAACTTCGAAGTCGACCGATCGAACCAGTTGATCGCCCACTCGAAGTGAGGCTTGTACTCTTCGGGTTGAATCTCTTTGAGCAGCCGCATGTCGGAGCACGCTTTTGCGGTCTTGAGCGCGAGCACCATCCAGCCGGTGACCGACGTATCGTTCAGGCCACCCTTATACTCGTACTTCCAACCGAAGTTGTCGTTCTGCGACTTCATGCAGTACTTTGTCGCGTCCTGCACCGAGCGCGCGAGTTTGAACTTGTCGCGCGAGATGAACAGCAACTCTGCCATGGCCATGGTCGCAATGGAGTGGTTGTAGATCCACTCTTCTTTGTCGGTGTGGCCGAACACGCCGTTCTTCGACGGGTCGGACGCGTCGCGACTTTGCTGCTTGAGCATCCAGTTCATGGCTTTGCGCATCACGATACGGAACTCTTTGAACTCCCCGTCTTTGTGCGTATGGCCGAAACCGAGGTATGCGAGCATCGCGAGTCCGGTAACGCCGACATCGAAGCCGTCGAAGCCTTGGATATCACCGTCGTAGATGTTCGCGTCTTTGCAGTTGCCCTTGAAGAACTCTTTGCTCGACCAGTGGCCGTCCGGGTGTTGGTGACGCTCGAGCCACTTCAACGCCGCGAGGACCGCCTGCTCGGTACCTTCGCTCCCGCCTTCGCGAGTCAGCGAACCTTTACCCGAGCGGTTTCCGTACGCACCCGCGAAGCCACCACCGGTACCGAACGAATCGTTGACCGAGTCTCGCATGAGATTCTTGTTGGTCATGTTGTTCATGTCGGTGCCCTTGGGCTTCGACGGCGTGACGACATCAGGTTTCAGCTTGAGGATTGGCTTCTTCTTGATGTCGTCGAGAATCTTCGGGCGCCGCTTCATGGCGCGCTTCTTGGTCGGATCGTACTCTTTGGGTTTGAATTCCCGTTTGACGACGACCTTCTTCTGCTGCTGCTTGGCTACTTCGCGACTGATCACGATCCCGCCGATGACGAGAATAACGATCAGGTGAAGGACGGCGGAGATCGCCCAATACGGGGTCTCGGTCAACCAGCCCGGTAAACGGCTTTGCGGCTCGTCGTAGCCGTCGTCCTCGTAGTATTCTTGATCACTCATGATTCTGTATCTTCCCGTTACAACTGTCGCTGTTGCCCGATCGCGTGTCCCCGATCGGTCGCCGGCACCGTCACCCGTCGATGGCGAGTCGTCCGCTGAGAGGTGGTTCCGATCGCAGGGAAAAATCCCTCAGCTCGACCCCGAACCCCTCACCGACTAGTACCGATCTTCCCTCACCTATGACAAAACGTCAATGGGCCACGTTGCGTATTTGGCATTTCAGATCCGGTGGCGTCCTGTTAAAGTCTTACATGCAAGTCACTTAATGGGGCCTGGCTACGGATTCAAGCGGCGGTATCGGTAGTACACCTCGAGCGTCATCGCCGCAATCGCCGTGGTGTAGACCCGCCCGCCGGCCGGTCCCCATTCGCCGGCCGGATCCCAGCTGCCGTCCTTCTCGGTGCCGACGATTTGGGACGGGAGGAGTGTCTCCAGCATCGCCTTGTTCCACTCGAGCCACTTCGGCCCGCCGTACTGAAACAGGGCGTAGCTGCCGTAGTACCAGTAGTAAAAGTTGATGGTCGACTTACGTTTGCCGATCGCCTTGGCCCAGCGCGGTGGCTGCTTCATGAGAATGGCTATCCCGTCTTTGACGGCGGGGCTTCGCTTGCTCTCATCCGCGAAAAGACGGCACAGAACAGAGACCGCGGTCATGCAGGAGAGTCGCTTCGAGAAGCGATACTCTGACCCGGCCGGCGTCTGGAGGCGTGACCCTTCATCGCCAGGACCTTCGTATCCCGCGGTGCCCGACTGCTTGCCGGTCGCTCGGTCGAACCACGTGAGAGCACCGTCGATGTGTGGGCGAAAGTCCTCGGGCTGCACCCTCTTGATGTACTTCAAACTCGCGCAAACTTTGGACGCCTTGAGGGCGAGGACCATCCAGCCGGTGACCGACGTGTCATTGCGACCGCTTCGGTAGCCGTACTTCCAGCCGTACCCTGGGTTTTGAGCGCGAAAGCAGTACTCGGTGGCGCTCTCAACCGATCGGCCGAGCTTGAACCGATCGCGCGACATGAGCAGCAGCTCGGACATGGCCATGGTTGCGATCGCGTGGTTGTAGATCCACTCTTCGCGGTCGTTGGCGCCAAAGCAGCCGTCTCGTTCGGGGTGGGAGGGATCTACGGTTTGTTGCGCCAGCATCCAATTCATCGCGCGTTTCACGACGGCTCGGTACTCCGGGTATTCTCCGTCGCGGTGCGTATGCCCGTAACCGAGAAACGCAAGCATGGCCAGTCCGGTGACGCCTACGTCGAACCCTTCGAACCCGAGTTGCTCACCTGCGTAGACGGCCGGGTTGCCGTTTCCGGTGTAGAACGCGTGGCTCGACCAGTGGCCGTCGGGGTGTTGATGGCGCATGAGCCACTGCAGCGCCTTGCGCACCGCGTCTTCGCCCCCGCCTCGATCTACGCCGGAGCCCTTGTGTCGCCCCTTGAAGGCGCCCGCCGGGGTGCCTGATAGTCCAATTGAATTGTCGAACGCGTCGAACACGCTCCGGTCGGATCTTAGATTGACGGGCGAGGGGCGCGGAGTCGTCGGCTTGACCGGTTGTACTGAAGAAACGTACGGACTATCGAGCGGCGACGTGACGGGTATCGGAGCCGGGTTTACGGTCGGCGGCAACGGTTCGAACGGCTTCTGCCTAGTCTCCCGTTTGATGATCGAATTGCTCGGTTTGCTCGGAGCGTCAGCCCGACTCATCACGATGCCCCCGATAACGAGCAGGGCGATGAGGTGGACGACCACGGAGACTGCCCAGTACGGTGTTTCGGTGATCCACGCGGGGAGGCGGCCGGTTTCGCTGTCGTCGGGCTCGAGATCGATCGGGCGGGTGTCGATCGGGTTGGGCAGTGGCGCGCGGGTCATTCGCGGGGCTCGATTCGGGTCTGGGTCTCGGGTAGGCGTTCTCGTTTCGGCCAGCTCTATGTCGCCGGCGGGGAGTGAGGGGCCCGGGCGGTTCGGACAAAACCGCCCAGGCAGTGCGAATTGAGAGACAGAGGGGAACAGGGTCGAGCTCGAGACCAACTCGAGCTTCGGGTTGTGGGCGCCGTTGCTCTCGTGCATGACGATTCCGCAACGTTTACCCCGGCGCCACGCCCTCTATATGTCGACATCTTGCCAAAAAAGCAATAGTTATATTCCAAATTCGCATTATCAACTCACCAATCATGCCATACTCGCAATTTGCGCGCGCCAACGCCAGCGTGCCCCAGAGCGCTGATCGTGTTGACATAAATCAATTCCATGGTAAAAAGCTAATTAGTCCCTAACGGGATCGATGGGTGGTCGCGCAGATTTCACTCGGTTGTGCACGTCTCTACACGCGTCGCAACCGGCGGCAGCCACTGGAATTCTGAGTGCCGAGAGTCCTTTCGGTGCTCCCGGATTCGAGCGAGCTGAGGATCCGGGGTGGAAAGCCGCCACCCGTCGATCGGATCCGATCGGCCGAGCGCAGATCGACATCTGGGACGTTAGCCCAGTCGTTGCATCCGCCTCTTCCTGGGCGCGAGTCCAGGAGGGTCGTGCAGGCGCAAGATCTTTAGCGCCGGAGCTCGTCGTCGGACAACCTGAGACTGGACCTCAGGTCTCCTCCTAGCGAGTTCTTCAGATTCAGGCACCTCCTTGTGAAACCGGCGGGCGCTGCCTGCCGGTTTCTTCTTTGACCGGCGGCTCGCATTGAACCCGGTCGCCACCGCCTGATCTCGTCGCCGTCCTACACCGTTCGATACTCGCGAGGTCCAGCGTTGCCGGTCGCGGCCCACCCTCAAAGGCGAAAACTCGGCACCGCTCCGCTGCGCCGTCTACCCCGAAGCCAAGATTTCTAGGACCCCAAGACTACGTTTGATAGACGTTTACGGGAGATTCGCTAAAACCATAGTTTCGTAGTTTACATTTTACAAACCACAAGCTACTTTATCCGCGGTTTGACGAGCCGGAGAGAGTTTGGGAACGGTCAGACCACGATCATTCGCTTTTCCCCCAAGAACACGCGGCGTACCTCTCTCCGGCTTTTTTTTCCCACCAATAAGACAACCTAAATAAAGCCTTCCAAGATGGCCTCCTTCGGGATCCGACCCAGTTCCGAAGGGGGCTCTCGCCTTTTCTAGGGGCAGCAGTCTGCCGAGCAGCTGCCTGGCGAGCCGTCAAGCGTGCGGGCACCCGTACGCGACGCAGCCTCACGGGCGCCGTCTGTGCACGCACCAGCCCACGGTCACCTTCCCGCGACTCACCCCTCACCGATTGCCGAAACAAGCCAACTTGCTACGCTTGTAGGTTGGGCGACTCCGATGTTTTGCTCGGAGTGCCTTCATCAAGGGAAAGCAGGGCTTTAGGTGGACCAGGCGAGTCGCCGTCCAGAATCCATCGAACTACTCGAGCCCGCGCATCTCATGATCGTCTGGGCCGACGGATTCGAGAGCATCTACACGCACCGACAACTGCGCCTCGCGTGCGAGTGCGCACGCTGCGTCGATGAATGGACCCGGGCTCCGCTCTTGGAGCCCGCTGCGGTTGCGGAAGACGTCACCGTTGTCGGCATGCAACCAACCGGCAACTACGGCGTCGTGCTCACGTTCAGCGACGGCCATGGAACTGGGATCTACACGTTCGAGCGGTTGCGCGCGTTGGAGGCAGAGTCGTGATCAAGCATATCGGACTCGTGGTTGCCGCCGTGGCGCTAGTCGTCCTCGGCTACTTCTCGAGTCTCGCGGTGCAGTCGTTCTCATCGAAGCCAGCGAGTTCCGGCATGGCCGGCGGCAAAGGTGCCTACGGCAAGGGCAAGCCGACGTCTCGGCCGGCAAGCGGGATGACGTCCGTCGAAGTCGCGCCGGCCGTCGTCGCTGCCATTCGAGAACGAATTTCTGGAAGCGGCTTCTTGCGGCCCGAACGCGAAGTGCAAATCGTAGCGCGCACCGAGGGCGAGATTGAAAAGATCTCGTTCGAGGCGGGCACGGAAGTGCCCGAGGGTGCGGACCTGTGTCACATCGACGAACGCGCGCTCTCCATTGCCGTGACCACGGCTCGGCTCGAACGCGACCAAGCACAAGTCGAGTTTCTTCGCTTCAAGGAGTTACTTGGAGCCGCGAGCGACAAGGAGCAGAAAGACGCGAAGTTCGCGCAAGACGTCGCTGGAACTCGGTTCGCTCAAGCAAAACTCGAGCTGACCTACGCCAAGCCGACCGCACCCTTCGCGGGCGTCATCGTCAAGCGATCCGTGGAGTTGGGGCAGCATGTGCGACCGGGCGACGAGCTGTTCGTCATCGCGGACTTCGAGCCACTGCGACTCAACTTGTTCTTCCCGGAGTCTGACGTGTTGCGCATCAAGAGTGGCCAGCGTGTCGAAATGCGACGAGATCGCCTCTCGGAGATCGTCACGATCGGACGCGTCTCGCGAGTGAGTCCAGTCGTCGACGAAAGCAGTCTCACGGTGGAGGTCGTGATCGACTTCTCCGACGCACCAGCGTCGGTCAGGCCGGGGACGTTCGGCGTGGTAGACATCATCACGCGGACCGTCGAGAACGCGTGCCTCGTTCCGAAGTCGGCCCTGCGTCGCGACGACGACGGCGAGTACGTCATGCGAGTTCGCGACAACGTCGCGCAGCGGGTGTCGGTAACGACGGGCTATCGAGACGACTCGATCCTGCAATTGCGTGAAGGTATCGCCGCTGGCGATCTCGTCGTCGTTCAGGGCGGACGTGACCTTCGCGATGGTGGTAGCGTGTCGATTCACCGACAAGTCCCGGTTCGACTCGATCCTTTGACGGTCGTTCCCGACAGCAAGTAGTCCATGGCTGGGCGACGTAGAGTTCGTCGTTCTAGAGCTGGGCCAGTTTCGAAGCTAGCGGCCCCCCCCCGCCGTTGGGGCGAAGGAAGTAGGACCGAAGTTGCTCTGCTCGAGTTGTCACGAGACTGGCGCCTGGACGTGGATCTCGGCCGGGCTATCGGCACCGATTCAGCGCGGAGTCTGACATGCGCGCATGGTTGAGCGCTGTCATCGAACGACCTGTCAGTGTAGGCATGTTAACTCTGGCCGCGGTTGTCTTCGGCCTGGTGAGTTTCTCGAAGCTTCCCATCGAGCTGCTGCCTGAGATCGCTTACCCGTCGCTGACCGTCCAAACCGAACTTCCCGATGCTGCTCCCGAAGAGGTCGAACAGCTCGTTACGGACCGCATTGAACCGGTAGTGGGCGTAGTGTCGGGGCTCGAGCGATACCACTCGGTCTCGAGGGCCGGCGTCAGTGAGATCACCCTGGAGTTCGGGTGGGACACCGACATGGGTGTCGCTTCGCTCGACGTTCGCGAGAAGCTCGATCTCGTCGAGCTTCCGGATGACGCCAGGTCGCCGGTCGTGTTTCGCTTTGATCCCTCGCTCGATCCCGTCCTCCGTGTAGCGCTGCTCGCCGACGTGCCGATCCGTGAGCTACGTCAGTTAGCCGAAGGGTTCGTCAAGCAGCGACTCGAAACGGCGACCGGCGTCGCGGCGGCGAAGGTCGTCGGTGGCGCCGAAGAAGAGGTGCGCATCGAGCTGGACGAAGGCCGAATCACCGCGCTGGGCCTAACGATCGAAGAGGTTGCGTCGCGGGTTGCCGCAGAGAACGTCAACCGTTCCGGCGGAGAGCTTCGCGATGCGGAGACCGCTTACATTCTCCGCACGATTCACGAGTACGAGACACTCGACGATATCGAAAACACGATCATTCGCGACGCACCCGAGGGTGGCGAGATTCGTCTCCGAGAGATCGGACGCGTTGTCATCGGCCATCGCGACGAAGAGGTTCGAGTACGCGTCGGTGGAGTCTCCGCGGTCGAACTGCACATTTACAAGGAAGGCGACGCGAACTCGGTGGCTGTGGCGCGCGCCGTGCGTGAGCGGCTGACGGCTCTCGCCGCCGATCGTCGCCTGGCGGGAATCGAGCCGCGGATCCTGTTTGATCAGGCTCGATACATCGAAGAATCCGTTTCTAACGTGAAGTCGACAGCGCTGCTCGGGGCGCTGCTCGCGTCCATCGTCCTGTTCTTCTTCCTCCGAGACTTGTTGAGCACGTTGATCATCGCGCTATCGATTCCGATCTCGGTCACGGTCACGTTTCTCTGCATGCGTTTCGCGAACATCTCGATCAACGTCATGTCCCTCGGCGGGCTCGCCCTCGGCATTGGAATGTTGGTCGACAACTCCGTCGTCGTGCTCGAAGCGGTGCGCCGTCGTCGAGAACAGGGCATGGCGAGAGTCGACGCTGTGATCAACGGGACCAGCGAAGTCTTCGGCGGAGTCGTCGCGTCGACGCTGACCACGATCTCCGTGTTCTTGCCACTTATCTTCGTCGAAGGAGTGGCGGGGCAGATCTTTCGCGACCAGGCACTCGTCGTCACGTTCTCGTTGATCGCGTCTCTGTTCGTCGCCGTCACGCTGATCCCCAGCGTTCTGGGTAATCGCATCTCGGCCTCGGATAGTCTTGTCTCGCGCACTTCGCGGCTTCTCGAGAGACCGCTGGCGCCGCTCCTCTGGTCCTTCAAGCGCGGTGTCGAATGGATCACCGGTCTCTACGCGCGTGCGTTGAAAGGGTCGCTTGTCGCACCCTGGATGGCGCCCCTCTGTGGGTTGGTTCTGTTCGTTGCCATCGCGCCACGCGTGACCGATCTCGGCAGCGAGTTGGTTCCGAACCTCTTCCAGGGCGAGTTTTTCTATGAACTGGAGTTGGCCGAAGGCACGCCGATCGACGTGACCGACGATAAGGTCCGCGCCATGGAGAGTGCGATTGCCCGGGCACGAACCGAGCACGACCTTCCCATCAAGAACTACTACGTCACTGTCGGTGGAACCCCAGTGCTCGGCGATGTTCGGGCCGGCGACCGCCGAGAGCACATTGCTCAAGTGCACGTGCAGCTCGAACCGGGCACGTCGAAGGCTGTCGAAGAGAAGGTGATCGCGCTTCTCGGTGAGGAAGTCGCGACCATTCCCGAGTGCCACCCGACTCTGGGCCGGCCAACGTTGTTCTCCTTCCGTGCCCCGATCGAAGCCGAAGTGTTTTCTGACGACCTCGACGTGCTGCGCACCAGCGCGCTCGAAGTTGCGCATCGGCTGAGCCTCGAACCAGGGTTCGCCGACGTCGAGTCGGGAGTGGCTGACCGTAGCCCGGAAGTGCACATCGTTCTCGACCCTCGCAAGCTGGCCGCGTTTGGCCTGACCCAGAGCCAAGTCGCGCAAGTCATCGCCGACAAGGGGTTAGGCACGGTTGCGAGCCAATACACGCAATACGAGAAGCCTATCGATATCCGAGTGCTCGTCGACGGCATTCGTCGGGGTCGAAAAGCCGAGCTATCGCAGCTTGCGGTTCGTGTTCCCGGTGAAGGCGAAGACACGCCAGCGGTTCCGTTGAGTGCGCTCGGGCAGTTGCGAGAGGGCGAGGGGCCGGTCGAAATTCGCCACGTCGATGGCGAGCGAGCCGCCACCGTCACCGCGCGTCTCGAAGGTCGCGATCTAGGCTCCGCGGCGAAAGAAGTCGAACGTATTCTCGAGAGCGGGTTCTTGCCGCCGACCGCTTCGGCTCGGCTGTCCGGTCAGCACGAAGAGATGCGCGCTTCGATGAGCAGTTTGCTGATGGCGCTGAGTCTCGCGATCTTCCTGGTCTACTTGGTCTTGGCTTCGTCGTTCGAGTCGTTGCGTCTGCCTTTCGTGATCATTCTGACCGTGCCGCTCGGGCTGATCGGCGCGGTCGGCGCTCTTTGGCTCACCAGTTCTGCTATCGGCGTGATTGCTCTGATCGGTGTGATCTTGCTTTCCGGGATCGTCGTGAACAACGGCATCATTTTTGTCGCGCGAACGCTCCAACACCGCGAGAGTGGACTTGATCCCAAGGAGGCCGCTCGTCGCGCCGGGGAAGAGCGGCTACGTCCCATCCTGATCACCTCGACGACGACAATTCTTGGTTTGCTGCCGCTAGCGCTCGGCATAGGGGCTGGCGCAGAATTGCGGCAACCGCTCGCGATCACGGTCGTCGGCGGCCTGATCGTGGCGACGGTGCTCACTCTGTTCATCATTCCGAGTGGCTACGTCATTCTTGGTGGGAAACGATCTACTCCGGTGGATGACACTGATGATGCTGGCGCGGATACCGCGGAGGCTACGGCATGAGATCGCTCGTCGCATTCTGTCTCAACCGTCCGATCACCACGCTCACCATCCATCTTTCGCTACTGTTGCTCGGTGCGCTGGCCGTCACCCGTCTTCCGCTCAACTCGATGCCGAAGGCGGAACGCCCCGTCATTCGCGTCGAGATTCAATACCCCAACGCCAATCCCCAACAAGTCGAGCGTGAAGTCACGACGAAGGTCGAAGAAGTTCTCGCGACATTGCGCGGTGTCACCACGATCAGTAGCGAGTCGCGCGCCGGTCGCTCGAACGTGTCTCTCCATTTCGATTGGGGAGTGAATCTCGACGAGAAGAAGGTCGACGTTCGTGAGCGGCTCGCGCGGATAAGAAACGATCTCCCCATCGACGATATCGAGCGCATCCGCATCCGCGGCGCTCGACACTCGGGTGACGAGATCATGAAGGGTCGCATCTCGAGCAAGGGAATCGACCTCTCCCAGAA
Source organism: Planctomycetota bacterium (assembly GCA_021776775.1). Taxonomy (GTDB): domain Bacteria; phylum Planctomycetota; class UBA8108; order UBA1146; family JAJFFE01; genus JAJFFE01. Next base: position 20,930 of record JAJFFE010000261.1, read on the forward strand.
CTACGAGTTGCTGCTCAACCGCATCCAACGCCCGTTGGAGCGTATCGACGGCGTCAGCCAGATCGTGCTGGAAGGCGTCACCCCGCTCGAGATCGTCGTGACCTTCTCGCAGGCGGAACTCGATCGATACGGACTGACGCTCGAGTCCGTCATGCAGCGCATGCAGCAGCACGACTCCAATCTGACCGTGGCCGAGACACTCGAAGACGGTCATCTCCAGCGCGCTCGCGTTCTCGCAGGATTCGTCGATATCGAGAGCGTGCGCGCGTTCCCGCTCAATGTGCAGGGGCTGCGACTCGATCAGGTTTCCGAAGTGACGCTGGAAGAGGGTGAGATTCGCTTCGGTCGTCACCTCAACCGGAGCTTTGCCGTCTCCATCGAGGTGTTCAAGGAGTCGAGCGCCAATACGGTAGAGGTCTGTCGACGCGTCAAAGAGTCCATTGCGTCCATGACGAGAGATCCCAGTCTCGAGGGAATCGAGCTGCTGATCTGGAACGATCAGGGCAAAGACATTATCGACTCGCTCGACGGGTTGAAGAACACCGGGATCATCGGGAGCTTGCTCGCTCTCCTTATTCTGTGGCTGTTCTTGCGTCGAGGCTCCGCCACGGTATTGGTGGGAATGGCCATCCCCATTTCCGTACTGTCCGCGTTGGCGTGGCTCTACATGCTCGATCGCGAACTCAACATTGTGACGATCGTCGCGCTGATGCTCGGGGTTGGCATGTTGGTCGACACGGCGGTCGTCGTGGTCGAGTCCATCGTGCGCTTGACCGCCGAAGGGAAGAGCCCCAAAGAAGCGGCCACGCAGGGCACCATGGAGGTGGCGACGCCCATCTTCGCCGCGACGCTCACGTCGATCATTGTGTTCTTGCCCGTCGCGTTCGGCCCGAAGAATCAAATGGCGGACTACCTCAAGGAGGTCGGTCTCGTCATCACCTTGACCCTGGCGTCGTCACTGTTCGTTTCGCTGACGCTCATTCCCATGGTGTCAGCGAGAATCTACCGCCGTGGCGATCGGCCAGATGGTCGGTTCTTTCCCAAGGTGCAGGGGTTTTACGAGAAGTGTTTGCGCGCAGCGCTCGGTCATCCCGGTAAGACGTTCGCAATTGCCGGCGCGGTGATCGCAAGCGTGGTGCTTCCGTTCGAGTGGGGGTTCAAGACCGACTTCGACGACAAGTCCGAGATCAACAAGAACGCCAGCGTCTTCTACGACACCGAGGGCAGTCTCGACTGGCGCGCCATGGAGGGCTACGTCGATGTCGTCGAAGAGGCGCTGTTCGCGAACCAAGACGAGATCGGCTTCGCCGACGTCTACTCCTGGTACAAGGACAACTTCGCGTGGACGGCGGTCTATCCGAAGAACGCGATGACCGAGCCCGAGCTGGCGGAGTTCACGGCAAAGATCGAGAAGATCTTACCCATCATGCCGGGCGTCAAAGTACGCACGGGTGACTGGGGAATGATGTGGGGGCGGGGTGGTAACTCGCGTTCGGCCGGCGGTCGCACCGTGCGAGTGTTCGGCGAGTCCCTCAACCGCGTCAACTCCATCATCGTAGACCTTCGTGAGCGGTTCGTCGGTGTGGAAGGTGTGACCAGCACCGAGGTGAAAATCAGAGACAGCGTCGACGAGATCACCGTGCAGCCCAACGAGGAACTGCTCACCCACCACGGCTTATCGTCCCAGCGTTTCTCGCAGCAGGTGTCCGCGTTCTTCGCGGGTCGCCAACTCAGCGAAATTCGCACCGAGGATGGTGAACTGGCGCTTCGCGTGCGAATGGACGAAGAGGAGCGAAACTCGCTGAAGGAGCTTCAAGACTTCCAGATCGTGACCGCCACCGGGGCGATGGTTCCGATTCGCGAGCTTTCGAGCATCGATATCGCGCCGGGGCCGGGCGAGTTGCGTCGCGAGAATCGTCAATCGACCGGATCGCTCAGCGTTCAGCTGAATCCCTCCGAAATGGCGCGCGCGGACGAGATCGTCGAATCGGTGTTGGCGACGTACGCGTGGCCGCGAGGCTACACCTACGAAGTCGGCAGCGGTCGGTGGCAACGTCGGCAGAACGAAGCGCAGTTCGGCGCGACGTTCCTGCTCGCCGTGTTCTTGGTCTTCCTCGTCATGGCGTGCCTCTTCGAGTCGCTGATCCAGCCGCTCATCCTGATGCTCACCGTCGTCTTGGCCTTCCCCGGCGTGGTTTGGTTCCTGTATCTGAGCGGTGACACGTTGGACCAGCCGGCGTCGATTGGACTGGTTCTCTTGGCCGGCATCGTCGTCAACAACGGCATCGTGTTCTTGGATCACATCAATCGATATCGCTCCCAAGGCCTCGCGCTTCTCGACTCTGTCGTTCGCGGCGGGTGTGAGCGGCTTCGCCCAATTCTCATCACCGCGTTGACGACGATCATCGGGCTGTTGCCCATGGCGTACTCGGGCGAGATCTCGAAATTGCTGACGACGATCGGTTTCGTCCAGGACAGCCACGTCGGCGCTCAGGCGGCGGGCATGTACTACTTTACGCTGGCGCGAACGATCATCGGTGGCCTGACGGTTTCGACCCTTCTGACTCTGATCGTGCTGCCGGTCTTCTACTTCCTGATCAGCACGGTTCGCGAGCGCTTCCGTCGACCGGTGGTCGAAGCCGCGGTGGCCGTCGACGATTCAGCCGTTCTGTAGCGATCCCATACACTTTGCCGGGCATGCGGACGGCGCGGATTCAGTCGCGCGATCGAGCCAGAACCGCGACGACGTAAATCGCGACTATTGAACCGTTTGGGTTTTCGCTATCCGACGCCGGGACGCGTGATGATCCACGTTTATTGGCCCTGCCTTTGCCAAGTTACTGCCCGGCCCGTAACTCGCGGGCAGGATGTTCGCGTTGTCCCTCAGCATGATAAGCCGCCCATGAACCGTCCGCCGATCGCCACCGCAACGAACCCGAGAGAAGAGGGCATCGCCCTCTTTGTGGTGCTCGTCGTCGTGATCGTCCTGACGGTGCTCGTCACGCAGCTCGCGGTCACCACCAAGATCGAAGAACGAATCTCGCTCCAGCACCAAGGCTTTCTAGAGTCGACCTACTCTCTGCAGTCGGTGGCGCGGAGGCTTGCGTCGTTGTTGCTGGAGGACTGGACCGCCGACATCGAGGGCAGCGGTGGCGAGGAAGACCCCATGGCTGGGGGCGATCCCGGCGGCGTGGGTGGTTTGGGGGGCGCCGGTGGCGACCAGCAACCCACCGAGTCGGCCGATCCGATCGATTCTCGTCACGAGGACTGGCGACACCTTCAAGAGGAGCCGCTCAACGAGTGGCAGATCGAGTACCAAATCAACGACGGTGAAAGCCGGATCTCGCTCCAGCACATCTTCTGGTATTCGACGATCGAGGACGACGGGCAAAACCCCACGCCAGAGTTCAAGACGCTTTGGATGGCGGCCATGCTCAGCCCGGATCCGGACGACGAAGAAGACGATCCTCTCGACGAAACGACGCCGGCCACTCCCCCCGGTGACGGCGAAACTGCGGATGACGAAGAGCCTGCGATCATTCGCGAGTTTCAGATTCCTTCCGAAGAACGAATCGAGAAGACCAAGGTCATGGTCTCGCGATTGGTCGAAGGGATCATCGATTACAACTCCGCCCACGACTTCACTTATTTCGACACTCCCAGCCCCGACGCGGCCGCTGAAGCGATCTGCGAATGGGCCATCGAACGCATGCGCGACGAGTCCAGTCGACGGATCCGTCGTTTGGAACCGCTCAAGGACTTGCCCGACATCGGTTGGGAGTTGTTCAACGGCCCCGCTGACCCGCAAGCCGAAGCGGACGAAGAAGACGCCGAGGAGCTCGGAGCTGGCTTCGGCGGATCACTCGACGAGTTCGATGACTTCGGCACGATCCCCGGGTACGAGGACCTCGACGATGGCGTCGAAGAGATTCCGAGACCGCTGGGCTTGCGCCACGTCTTGACGCCGTACTCCACCGGGCGGATCAATCTGAACACGGCCCGGCCCGAGGTGATCGCTGCGCTTCTCATCGACATCGACGACTACGAAGTCGCGTACGACATCGCTCAGGCGATCGACTTCCGGCTGAACAGCTACATCGTCGACGAGGAAGCGGAAGAGGACGAGACAACCTCGAGCGACGAAGAGACGGTGCAAGAAGAGTTCAACACGTTCACCGTGATCGACGATCTCAAAGCCATCGACGACGATGACGACGACATCGATTGGGAAGAGCAGACCGGCACCTACGACGGTGACGAGAAGAAGATCTGGGACATGATCCTGGCAGGTCTGCGTCCCGTTGCCATTTACAAGAGTACATACTTCACCGCCCATCTCACCGGCACGCGCGAAGACCAAACAGTCGAAGGCGAATTGGTGGTGGCACGCGACGAGCATAAGATTAAAGTGTTATCCTGGCGGGAGATCGTACGATGAACAACTCTGCTACGCTGAGCAACCTAGCTACGCGGGGCAACCTAGCTACGAGGGGCCCCGCCCTTCGAGATCCCGCCGTACTACGCGAAAGAACGGGAGTGACCCCATGCGCATCGATGTAACTGCACTCCGCTTCGGTTTGGCTGTGATAAACATCGCCGCACTCGGCCTGGTTTGTTGGGTTGCGTACGCGTTCTTTCTCGGGGAACGAGACGAGCTGAGTCTCGCCATGCCGAACCCGGAAGAGTACCGCGTACAAGAACGCAAGCGCGGCGCAATTCAGAACGGCGACTTGCGTAAGGTCCTCGGCACGATTTACCGGACGAAGCCCAAGCCGCCGACCATTAACAAACCGAAAGTGCCCGAGCGGGACTTGCCTCCCACGCAGGGGGGACCGTTGGCCGCCGAGTGGGAGTTGATCTCCGTCTATTCCGCAAAAGGCCAGATCATGGCGTCGATGCAGAAGAAGACGCAAGTGGCCACCACGCCGAGCCGCGGCAGTCGCAGCAAGGGTCGCAGTTCGCGCCCGGTTCGACCGACGCGAACCGCAGGGAAAAGCGCCAAAGGCTCAACGCGGCGCGGGCCAAGCCTTCCCACGAAGTACGTCGTCGCCGGTAAACAGTTTCTAGTCGGCGAGAAGTACTATGAGTGCGACAAGATCGAGTTCGAACCCAAGCGGCTTTACTACAAGGATGGTGCCCGGCTCTACATGCTCGAGCCGACCGCAATCGAGACTCAATTCTCGGTCGGAGAACAAGGCATGACGCTTCAGGGTATCCCGCTCGACGATGAAGAAGCGGCCGCGTTGGAAGCGGCGGACGGTGGGATTCAGGGTTCCATCGACATGTCTGGTGCGACGAAGGCTCCCGTCCCTCGCACTCCGCCTAAGACTCAAGGGCGAAAGTCGACCGGGGCAGCTCGAAAGAAGCCGACGCGGGCAGAGCTCGAAGCGCTTTCCGACACGGTGAAAAAGGCCGGGGCCAAGGCCGGATCGAAACAAGACAAGGACGCTCTTCGCAGAGCCTTGCAAGACTTGGACAAGAAGCAGAAGTGACACGCTACGCGGGACTCGAACTAGCCAAAGACTCTCTACGCCTTGCCATCTTCGAAGGTTCGCCCAAGAAGTTTGCTCTGGTAGATTTCATCGAAGAGAGCATCGAAGCGGATTCGGATGTCGAGCGCGATGAGCTCGTGAGCGGCATCGTCGGCGACTTGCTCGCTCTCAAAGAGAACCGAAGCATCGACTTCGTGACCAGCATGGACTCTCGGCAGATGGTCCTTCGCGAGATCTCGGTTCCGTTCACGCGGGACGAGCAAATCGCTAAGACGGTTCGCTTCGAAGCTGAGACCTATCTGCATGCGTTGTCGATCGACGACGTCATTATCGAGTATCTGAAGTGCAGCGAATCAGAGAATTCCAGCCGACTTCTGATCTGCGCCGCCGCTAAGGATCGCATCGCCGAACACCTCGATGGTCTCAAGCAGCACAAGATCGATCCGGTTGTCGTCGAACTCGACGCCACCGCATTGGCGACGTCGTTCCGAAACACACCAGTCGCATCCGACGATCAGAATGTGTTGATCGTACAGGTCGACGACGACGCGACGCGGTTGATCTTCCTCCAGCGAGGAAGGGTCGTGAAGGTCCGCAGCCTATGGAGCCGTAGCGCTTCCGGCTCGGCGAGTTCGACCACTGCGAGTTCTGAGCGCGGTGGAGCTTCCGTTGCGACGGCGTCACCGACCCGTCTCGGAGTCGACGGGGCCGAGGGCGACGCTCGGGCATCGGGCAACGGCGTCGGAAACCCAGCCGGAAACCCAGCCGGAAACCCAGCCCAAGCAGAACCGCAGAGTGAGCTGCAGGACGAAATCGCCCGTCGGTTCGAAGCGATCGAGCGATCGCTTGAGGATCTCGACCAAGATGACGAGCCCGCCGAAGACGTACCGTTTGTCGTTCTGACGGACGAAGACTACGAGACTCTGCGAGGGAGCGAAGCGGCCGCGGCCGAAAAGTCGGAGAGCGCCGAGATCGATCTCGATGAACTCGTCGACGAGACCGCCCGCGGATCGATCACGCCGACCGACGGTGAAGCAGGGTCCGGGGAAGCAGGGTCCGAGCAAGCAGAGCCCGGTGAAGCAGAGCCCGGTGAAGCAGAGCCCGGGGCGGAGGTCGCCACCGGGACCGCAACGTTGGTCGAGTCAGGCACGGCCAACTCGGACGCGGCCAACTCAGACACGGACGAGTCGAACGACGGCAAGACCACCGAGACGGTCGCTACGACCTTGGCGCGCTACGGTTCAAGTGATCCCCTCGGCCGCCTGGTTCTCGAGATCGAACGAACCTTCGCTGCGTACCTGCTCGGCAATTCGATCGATCTGATCGTGGTGACGGGCGATAGCGCGGATCGTCTCGGTGTCGTGGATCGGTTGAAGGACGAGTTCGAAGTCGATGTCACCAGCTTCGACCTCGGGGATAGCTTCCCGATCGAGTGGGACGGCGACGTCAACATTCTGAGCCAACGCGGCGTGGTTGCGTGCGGACTCGGCCTGCGAGCGCTCGGTCTCGGAGCGACAACGCTCGACCTTCGCAAAGACGAGTTTCGTTTCGAGCGTCGTTTTGCGCGCTTGATGCCATCGCTGACGTTGCTCGGCCTCTTGCTGTGCGCGTTGTCTTTGGTGTGGGCTTCCCGAGAGCACGCGCAGCTGACTTCGCTCAAACATGAAAACGACGTGCTCAGGGTCCGCCAAGCGGAAATGGCCGAAACATTCTTCCGCGAGCCTGTGAAGAGTTCCCCGGTACGCCCTGACTACCTCCTTGCGACCATGAAGCGGCTCGACGAGATCAAAGGTAAGGGAGGACGTGGTGGCGGAGGCTCGCGGGGCACCGTCAAGACGTACGCCAGCGCTATGAAGATCTTCTCGGATTTGAGCAACGCGATCGACAAGGTCCGCCCCAAGGTGTATCCGAAGTTCACCAGCTTCGATCTCGACCCAGAGCTGAGCGCGACGTCGAAGACGACGATCAAGTTCGAGGTCGAAACGATCGAGGACATGACACGAATCATCGAGTCGTTGGTGCAGAACTGCACGTTGCTCGAGCGCAAGAATGACACGAACCGCGGTCTGCGAGACGGCGGATACGAAGTGACGGTGGATCTCGGCTTCAAGGCTTCGCATTTACCGACTAAGAAGAAAAAGAGGTAGCATGGCGGGCAAGAGCAGCAAGAGCGACTTGCTTCAGATCGTGATGATGACTCTTTATCTGATGGCGATCTTCTTCGGAGGGTGGGGTGCCTACAATCACTACTACCTCGCGGCCGAAGAGCGCGCGTATCGCACCAAGCAGCAGGCTGGGTTGAATCGCTTGAAGGTGGTACTCAAAGACCCGGAGAACCAAGAAGCGTTGGTTCAGTACCTCCGAGTCGAGGAGAGCAAGAAGGCGGGAACCGATCGGCTGAGCGCCGAGGTCTTCGAGGTGCTCGCGGAGATGGGTCAAAAGCCCGAAGTCGAGTCCAACCGGACCCAGCCCTCGAAGGGCATGGGCAAGGGGCTGACGAGACACGAGTTCGATATCAGCTTCAAGCCGGTCTCGCTCCAAGGAGGCTTGCTGAACTTCGTACAGCAGATGGAAGGCAAGAAGCCGCACGTCTCGTTCGACAAGGTCACGTTCAGTAAGCGTGGTAAGAAGTCAGACGAGGACAAGTGGACGTCGGACTTCACTCTGGTCACGTACGTTTCCGAGTAGCACCCTGCTGACGTACTTCCGTCGAGCGCGCTGAGGGTCGCCGAAGTGATCGCGACCCTTCGCTCTTGCCTCTCGGTCTCCCTCCTCCCGGTAGCGTGTTTCGCGGGCCAACTCGTCACGGGCCATGGGCGTCGAGAGCCCTTCGACGGCTACCCCTCGGGTCGGTTGTAGATCTCGCCACCGGCGCCGCCGCCCATGATCAACCACTCGTCTTCGGTGAGCGGCGTCGTCGTCAACTTGCGGCGGGGGATTCCAAGTCGTGTGCCGTAGATCTCGCACTCGTTGCTCATGGGGTCGAAGACTTCGACTCGCGAGACGGCGCGTCCATCGCTCTCGCCACCGATGACGAGGACCTGGCCGGTCGGAAGCACGGCTGTTGCGAAGTCGATGCGTGGTGCGATCATGCTACCGGCTCGTTGGAATTCGAGCGCTGGCTCGCGGCCGATCACGATGTCGATTCGGTAGGCGGTCTCCAAGTCGAGACGGGTTTGCTCGGAGTTGTTACGCCGGCGATCGTAGGCGTTGCGTTCCGAGGCGCCTCCGACGAGAAGGATTCCTCCGCGTTCTTCGAGAAGCGGAACGAGCTTTGGTGAGACGCGTGGCCCGGGAGCGGCCGTCACGGGGAGTCGTTCCGGTCGCGCCAGCAGCGGGTTGGAGCGATCGTCGAGCGTGAACAACTCCGGTGCGGCGAGCGCCTCACAGGTCCACGCTTCCGGGTTGATCTGAACTCCCTCGTCGCCCCAGCCTCCGTAGACGAACAGGGCCGGACCTTCGGCTAGTTCCACCAAGATCGAATCGTGATGAGCTCGGGGGAACGCTAGCCGCTCTATCGGTCGGCTGCTCACTTCGGCGCGGTAGCCGTTGTCCGTCAGCTGAATGCGAATGTCGATCGCTTCGATCACGCCGTTGAGAAGCGATCGATCGGTGTAGCCACCAACCAAGATCAGGCTGCCGCAACGGTCACTCGCGCTCGGATCCCAGCTCTCGAGCGCTAGCGCGTGCGCGGTGTGATTCGCGCGGCGCAGGATCTCAGCGCCTTCTTCACAGAGTTGGAACTCTGGGCGCTCGGCGAACGGAAAGATGATCTCCACCGAACCTTGCGTCACGTTGTTGTCGTTCCAGCCGCCGGCGACGATCACGAAGTCATCTTCGGACCCTTCTCTACCGTCCAGGCCGGAGAAGTACGACGCGGTGTGGCCCCAGCGGGGACGCTTCATCCGGATAGGTGCGCTCCATTCGCCGGCCGCGACATCGAAGATGTAGGCTGATGAATAGACCACAGGTCGACGGTTCTCTGGACCCGGAACCATTCCGCCGGTGATGAGCACTTTGCCCCCGGGCAGCGGCGTGGCCGTGTGGTCGACGACCATTTCGCTTTCGAATCCGACCGGCACCCGAATTGGCGCGAACAGCAGCAAGCCGCCCGCGAGATCGATCGCTCGCTGATCAGCCACGCCGTAGCACAGCGCGTCTTGAATGCCTGAGTGTCGCCGGATCGGGGTGCCACGGACTGCGAGCCCGCTCGGGCTGCCGATCTCGAGTTGCGAGTCGTCGTGAGTGCCCGCCGGAGAGAAGCGGGGAGAGGAACCCAGTACGACGTAGAGCGAATGAGGGTTGGTGCGTTTCTCGAGTCGCGATGGGACTCGTCCGTCGTCCAGTCGATCGCCATGAACCGGAAGTGCGAACAGATCGTCCGGCACCTCGTTACGCTGCGTTCGAATCGGCTCCCCGATGGAAACGAGACGATCCCAAGTGAGCTCGAGCTCATCACCGAGGCTGACCGATCCCGATCCGTCGGTGTCTATCCATGTGGCCGCGACCAGCGCCGCCGGATCGTGTTCGCTTACGGCTAGGTCGACGACGCCGGACTGGCCGACGATCGACGTGAGGTCCGCCGCTAGTACTCCGAGAGCACCGAAATCTACGGAGATTCCCGTGGCGGTCTCGTCAACACCGTAGCGACCCTGCGCGACGACCTTGCGATCCCCGCCTTTGACGACGACGACGAGTTGGTGGGATCGAAGTCGGTACGAGGTCCCGTTCTCGCCTTTGTAGTCCGAAGCGTGCCGAACTTCGAAGAACCCGAGAGCGTGATCTTCGGGATGAAGCTGAACGCCCGATCGAGACGAGCCGCGAAGCCGAACTGGTTCCGAGAACGTGAGCACTATTGCCTCTCCTTGAGAGACATGGCCATCGGGGCTCGCGCCGTCCAGGAAGACGGCGGAGATCAAGGTCGGTTGTCGCGAGTCGCACGCGCTCGCCGCTAGGGCCAAGCCCAGCAGGAGAGACCGTGTGACAAATCGTAGAGCCGTGGGCATGCGATCGGAGGGGATGAGGGGAGCCTCTCGGTAGGGCTAGTTGCCGCGGTCAGCCATCTTTTCGAGCTCTTGCTTGGCGAACGATCGGACACGAGCTTCCGTATCGTTGGCCGCGACTCGCTCGATCATCGCTTTTGCCTCGGGCCCGCCAATTCGCGCCGCGGAGTTCGTGGCGGACATTCGGGTCGTCGGGTTCTCATCTTCTCGGAGGATTCGGTCTAACGTCTTGAGGGAACCTGGATCTCCGATGGCACCGAGTGCCCCGATCATGGTCTGCCGAACGTGATGAACCTGCTCGCTCTGGACCAGCTCTTCGAGGCGGGCCGCCGATCCGTGATCCGCGGTCCGCTTCAGTGCTTGCGCTGCCTTGTTTCGGACCCGAATCTGATCGTCTTGGGCGGCGAGTTCCGTGAACAATGGCACTGACTCCTTGCGCCGACCGTGAAGTCCTAGTTGCTCGACGAACCTCGATCGATCTTGCTGGTCACCATCGCGCACGTAGTGATTAAGGATGTCGTACGAGAAGTCGCTGTTGATGGCACCCAAGGCGATAGCGGTGTACTTGATCTCGGTGCCAACACCGTTGGCCGTGCGATCTTTACTACTCCATGTTTCGTAGTGGTCCGCCAGTCCCTCGGTCGCAATATCGCCACCGATGATGCCGAGACCCTCGAGCAACACGCGACGCTGAAGATGGTTGTCAGCCGTCTCGAGGAACTCCACGACCGGCCCCGCGAACGCCGGGTCTAGCGCCTTGAGGTACTCGAGCAGCTCCTTGCGCGCGGCCTCGAAACCCCTGGCACCTTCGGGTGTCATCAGCAGCTCGTAGTCCGTGCGCAATCGGAAGTCCGCCAAGTCTGCTATGACCTGGGCGATCCCCGCGTCGAGCTCCGACGGGTTCCCTGCTGGCGTCCCGGTCGTAGGCCGTTCCTTCGCAGGGCCGCTCCTTGCGATCCCGCCATCGGAGACGCTGCCGTCGATGTTGGCGGGCGCTGGCGGGGGGGTCTTCTTGGCGCCGCCGGCAGCGCCTTGCGGAGTGGGTTGCGTTTGACCTACTTGGTACGCGATCGCAATGACGAAGGCGAATCCAAGGGCGGCGAGAAGCACGGGAATCCCTGCCCGGCCCGATTGACGGGACGGAGAGATCGGCAACGGGCACTCGGTGGCGTGCGGCGTGGTTAGGTTCATGATTTTCGTTTCTCTCGGAAGGGCCGATCCGGGATTTTATCGAGTCCCCGCGAAGCCCGGTACATCGTAAAGAAAATGCCCCCGGGCCGCCTGAGCAACCCGGGGGGCTCGAAAGTGCTACTGGTTGGCGCCCGGCGGTAGGTAAATCTCCGTAATGCCGATCGCCTCGCCTCCCCAAGTGTTCCAGAACTCGGTACCTCCGCCGATGACCACGACTCGGTCGTCGAGCGTCCGGGGGGCGCCGTCGACTCCTCCCACTCGGGTCAGGCTGTGCCCCATGCGGGCGCGGCGGAGTAGTCCGCTGATCTGGGTCGTTTCCCCGTAGTTCGCGTAGTCATCGTCGGGGATCGAATCGTCGGCTTGCAGCCAGGTGCCGACGATTCCGGTCGGGTTCATGATCGATCGACTCAGGGTCAGGTCTTCCGGCTCGGCGCCGCCGTTGGCGTTGTAGAACGGATCGAAGAACGCGAATCCTTGAAGTGTCAGTGCGGCGCACACCCCGGTGTCGGTCTGCTGGCAGCCGCCCGGCGTCGGTCGAATGTCGTGTCCGCCAGCAGTGACGACCCAGCTGCCGTCGAACACTACGCCGTCGTACACACGACGATTCCGCATGACCAAACCGTCACCATGAGTCCGACCGACCGGTGTGCAGTTCATGGGGTCGGCGTTGAAGCTTTCGATGCCTTGCTGGGCGGTGCCGGGTTGTTGATGAAAGAACTGAATTCCACTGCCGGGCCCGAAGCCGGTGAACGTGCAAACCACGATGTCTGAAGTTGCGGTCGAGGTCGTGCAGCCCCCGGGCCCGTTGTTGTCACCGTTGAAGAACAGCGCGACGTTCGCGACTCCGGCCACTCCGTCGGGTGTCTCTTCGGACAGCTCCCCGAGGTTCGCGCCGATTGCGCCGTTCACTCGCGGCGCGGTTGTTACACCCGCCGCGGTCGCGGTGATCCCGGTCGACGCATCGTAGAACTCGACACTGGTTTGGTTAGAGGTGCTTTGGTTGCCAGGGAACTTCGTCCGTGGCGCGAATATGCCAGACAGCGTCTGATAGCCGCCAAACATCAGCGTAATGTCATCCTGAGTCCCGAGGCGATTGTCGAATCCCGCGAGATTGACCGACCCGTGATCGCAACGTCCACGCGGCGTTTGCAGCTCGGACGGTTGGCCGGAAATGTCGGTCGCGAACGAGAACTCTCGTGTCGACGGATCGTAGAGTTCATGCTCGACGACGGTCGGGAAGACTGTGATGTCGAACTGAAAGAACGGACTGCCCGGCGGGAAGTTGGGATCGATGATCGTTTCGCGAACCGACTCTTGTCCGCCCGAGACGAGCAGTTTTCCGTTTGCGAGCCGAGTTGTCGTGTGACGAAATCGCGCCACTCCCATCTCATTGACTGGTGAGGTGTCGGGAGCGTTGAACGTGCGCGTCTGCGGATCAAAGATCTCGGCGACCGCGATGGCTTCGTTCACGATGATGTCCGAAGTGCCTCCGATAACGATCGCCGTGCCGTTGGGCAAGAGGCTCACGGTGTGGAACAGGCGCCCGCCTTCTCGCAGAACGATCGGATCGCCGACGAAGTCCGTGGTGATGAAATCGCCAGAGATGCTTTCGGGAACATCGGAGGCGCGAAGGCTTTGATCGTAGATCTCGACGGTGTCGATCGACGTGAACGAATTCTCGTCCGAACCGCCGACTACGAGCACGCGACCGTCGTCGAGCATGACGGATTGGTGAAAGTACCGCGCCGTCTCGAGTGGGGCGCTGATGTACGAGAAGTTCTCTTGGGGAAGCGACGCGGCATTGTTCAGCAAGCCCGGTATCTGAGCGCCGCCTCCGCCTCCGCCCCCGCCACCGCAGCCGGCGACAGAGATCAGAAGAGCGGCGAGGCACACGAACTTCGAACGGGAGTTGGGCCGCGCTAGGTGGAATCGGATCATGGAGCACTTTCGTAGCGAGCGAGCCGCGATTCCGACGCACGGGCGACGGGTACGCGGCGATCAACCGCGGGAGGTTGATCGACCCCTGAGGGATAAGGGTGTCGCAGAACGGAGGGGAATGGTCGCTGGTCCGACGGGGTTGGCTTCGCGCAGGAAGTCCGGCAACGGGGAGCGCCGCGAAGGCGACGAAGCGTCACCCCGTCGGGATCGAGTCCAAGCGGGGGATGCCAGACTCGACGCCAGCGGTGCCAACCCGCGCCTGAGCGCCGGCCAGCACTTCACCAAATGGCAAAGCGATGGCCAAACCGTCAACCCCGGCGTAAGCCGCGCGCTCGACGGAGAGTTAGGATGTCTTGGGGGCGCCACTGCACGAACGGAAGTGTGCGAAACTGACCCACAGCGTTGGGGTCAAAGAAAAGTGGCCGAGCTCACTCCGGCGTCGCAGACACGAGGATCACGCAAGCGATACGTGACCACGACCTTCCTTTGGAGCCCGGCCATTGCAGTCTAGATCGGTCTCGCGGCGGTCCGCACTGAAGGGGTCCGCGCTCGCGAGGGGTTTGTTACGCGCTATCGGCCGGGGGTCGGCACGGTCGGTGAATCTCCACCCGGCGGGTCCTCCGTAGTCGGGGTCGTTGTTCCAGTTTCGTCCGGAAGAAGATCTGCGACTTCCGGATCGAGCGCCAATGACTCTCCGGAGAGGATCCCTACCACTGCGGTGTAGATCTCGACGAGCGGCTCGCCGTTTCGATCTTTGTACAGACCCTTCTCGTCTCCGACGTAAACGTGGAGTTGGACTCGGATTGCAATCGGCACCACCGGGGGCGGCTCGACTTCATCCTCGGGATCCACGGTCAGATCGTCGTCGTCGTCGCCGTCGTCTTCAGGCACTTCCCCGGCGAGTCGTTCTATTTCGGTCTCGTGGTTGTTCCCGGTGTTGGGGTCAACCCGATCTTCGGAGTCCCAGTCCTCCTGCCACTCCGCGCCGACGTCCAGCGCCTCGAACGAGATCGCTTTCAACCGTTCGTACACTGGATAGTAGTTGGTTCCCTCGAACGGATCGTCGGCGGTAAGCCATTTGACGCGACGGAACAGGATCAACTGTCCGTCGGGGCCGCTGCGAGTGACGTAGCCGACTGACGCAACCTCGCCCGACCACTCATCGGCGTAGTCGACCGGCGCCGGAGGTACAGGCGCGGTAGTCAGAAAATGAATCGCATCGGACGCGGTCTCACCTGTTCCGTTGTCCTCCACCTGGAAGACGTCGTTTCCGAAGCCGCGCCAGATGGTGCCCTGCAAGTCACGGCGAATCTGGCTGAGAATCGCTTCGCCGATTTTGCCGGATCGTGTGACTTCGTTGACGCGCTCATCCGCCTGCAGGGTCGACACGAGGATCTGATACGCGGAGGTAAGAACGAGTCCAAAGATCGCGATCACCACGACCAGCTCGAGCAGCGAGAAACCAACTTGGCTGCGCTTCGCGTCCGTCGTCAACTTGCTCTTCATCACTGTCCCTCCGTGGTTCCGACTAAGTCGAGGAGGTGATGCTCGTCGTCAGGGAAGAACCAGGTGCTGAGGCGGTACTCCGCTTCCTCGTCTCGCCCTTCGGGATACGTCACTGTGATGGTGCACTCGAGTAGCACTGGATCGGAGGTCGAGACTTGCACCGCCTGAATCTCCCACCGCCAATCTGGTTTCCCTCGGTCCTCGAAGCTACCGTCGGTATCTTCGACGACGCCGTACGAGACTTCATCGAGTTGCTCTTGCGCTAGTCGTTGAAGTTGTCTCGCTTGGTTGTAGAGGTATGCTCGCTGTACCGCAGCGCTACGCACATAGAGCAGAGTCATGAACGAACCCCCAATGATCGCCACTGCGAGCACGAGCTCGATGAGCGTGAAGCCGTCTCGCGACGGTGCGAGCCCGCGCGTTTCAGTGGCGTGATCGGTGAGGGGGGCGTGATCAATACTCCGCAAACTCTTCTTCTTCCGAGCTGTAGTCAACGATGCCGAGAAGCGCGTTGAACTTCACACAAATCAGCGACTCGTCTTCGTTGCGAAGGTAGACAATGTGACTACCTTCGGAAGTCTTCGTATCCACGATGACATCTATTTGGCTGCTGTCCTCGTATGATCCGTCGGGAAGAATCACACGTTCGATTTGAACGTGATCGGGCATTAGAACTCGGCCGAGGTGTTCGCGATCTTCGAGGGCCAGATCCGGGTCGTCTTCCTCACCGGGAGGCAAGACGATCCACAGGTAGCGATCCTCGAGGTTGTAGTGCAGCGCGTACTGCTTGCCGATCGTCGATGCCAAGCTATGCACCAGGTGGATCTGACTGGAGACGGATCGTGCAGCAGCGCGAAGCCGGTACTTCGGCGACACACCCTGAAGCGAGGGTAGAGTGACACTCGACAACACTCCCAAGATCATGATGACCACGACAAGCTCGATCAGCGTGAATCCATCGCGCTGACCTTGCCGTCTTCGAGAGACCGTCTGTGCCGGGCTGTGCATGGGGTTAGCGCCCGCCCGTGCCACTGAGGTCGTAGCTGTAGATGTCTTGGTTGAATCCTTCGCCACCTTCGGCCATGTCGGCCCCGTACGACACCAGCTCCGGACCTTCGTCGCCTAACTCGTAGTAGTACGCCTCGTTCGTCCACGGATCGATCGGGGAGTTCTTGAGGTACTTCATTCCCTTGCCGGTATCCGGCGGGTTCAGAAGTTCCTCTAGTGAATCCGGGAAGCGACCGTGGTCGAGTTTGAACAGGTCAGCGGACCCGATGATGGTCGTAAAGTCCCCTTTGACCTTGGCCACCTTGGCGTCTTCGTCGCGACCTTGGAGGTTCATGACGACGGCGGTCGCGAGGATTCCGATAATCGTAATAACGACGATCAACTCGATGAGAGAGAAGCCCGCCTCGGTGCGGCGAGTCCGGCGCGTTTCGGCGCCCACTTGCATGTCTGCTTGCATGTCTGTCAGTCCTTTTCGAAAGCGTGTTGCTCGGTTTCGTCCGCGTCTCGCGCTACAGGTTGTTGAACTGGAGCAGCGGCATGAGTACGGCCATGATGATGTAACCGACGACCACGGCCAAAGCGATGATGATCATCGGTTCGACGGCCGCCGTCATCTTTTGTACCGCGAGATCTATTTCTTCGTCGTAGGCTTCGGAGACTCGGTCGAGAATGTCTTCGAGCTGCCCACTTTGCTCCCCGACCGCGATCATGTACGCGACCATGGGCGGGAATATCTTGGAGTGCTTCAAGGGAGTGGATATGTCCGCTCCCTCCATGATGTGCTCTGCGACTTTGTTAATCACGCGCGTGAGCACGCTGTTGTTGACGACTCGCGCGACAATCTTCAGAGAGTCCAGTGCCGGCAAGCCACTCTTGAGCAGCGCGGACAGCGTTACGGTGAATCGGGAAATCGCCTGCTTCTTGAACAGCGGGCCGATCACAGGAGCGCGAATCAAGAAGATGTCGAACCACAGTCGTCCGCGCTCTGACGCGAGGAAAATCTTGAAGGCGACCAAGCCGACCAACACTCCTACGAGCATCGCCATCCAGTAGTTCTCGAACAGCCAGCTAATCTTCATTAGTGAGACTGTCGTCCAGGGAAGGACTTGATCTCGGCTCTCGAGGATCGCGGTGATCTTCGGCACGACGTAGGACATGAGGAAAACAACCACGCCAACCCCGACCATCATCATGATCGCCGGGTATGTCAGCGCCGCCGCAACCTTGCCCCGAAGGCTTGCTTGTTTCTGTAGGTAGTCGGCAAGGCGGTTCAGAACTTCGTCGAGGTTACCACTGGCCTCACCCGCCTTGACCATGTTGATGTACAGGTCCGAGAACACGGACGGGTGGTATGACATCGACTCCGCGAGGTTGCCCCCCGACACGACCTTTTCCCGAATGTCTCGCAAAACCATCTCGGTGCGGCGATCTCCGACTTGCTCGATCAGCGCTTTCAACGATTCCGCGAGGTGGATACCCGAACCGAGTAGCGTAGAGAGCTGCCGGGTCAGGATCGCGAGACTTCGAATGTTGATCTTACGCTCGAGGACGAAGACCTTGCGTTCCTTGGTCTTCTTCGCTGCGTCGACCTTGGTCATGTTCGTGACGCGGACTTCTTGGCGACGCAGTTTCTCGCGTGCGTCGCGCGCGGTGTCCGCGTCGATCGTTCCCTTGACCAGTTTGCCGGCCGTGCTCAGTGCGTCGTACTGAAAGATCGGCATTAGAAGATATCCATCTGGGTCACGCGGTAGACTTCTTCGATCGTCGTCACGCCTTGCTTGACCTTCTCACAACCATCCATTCGCAGCGTTCGGAGGTGTCCACTCTCGACGGCGATCTGCTTGATGATCGAAGCACTGGTGCGGTTGATGATTTGGTCGCGGATGGTCTCGTTGACCATCATGATCTCGTAGAGTGCGGTCCGGTCGTAGAGTCCACGACCGAGACAAGCGTCGCACCCTTCGCCGCGGTACAGCATTCCTTTGTGGAGTTCGTCCCGCCCGCACCCGAGTTCCTTGAGATCATTCGCCGACGGTTCGTAGCCAACCTTGCACCGCTCGCAGATGACGCGAACGAGCCGTTGGGCGATGACTCCGACTAGAGAACTCGACACCAAGTACGGCTCTACCCCGAGGTCGACCATACGAGTGACGGCGCCGGCCGAGTCGTTCGTGTGAAGGGTCGAGAACACCAAGTGCCCCGTGTTTGCAGCCTGCACCGAGATGTTGGCAGTTTCCGGGTCCCGGATCTCACCGACCATCATGACGTCCGGATCTTGTCGCAAGAGCGACCGAAGGCCTGCCGCGAACGTCAGCCCTTTCTTGTTCGACACTTGGATCTGGCTGATCGAGTCGAGGTTGTACTCAATCGGATCTTCGATCGTGATGATGTTCGACTCTTCGGAATCGATCTGCCCGAGACTCGCGTAGAGCGTCGTTGTTTTTCCCGATCCCGTCGGTCCCGTCACCAGAATGATCCCGTGCGAGCAAGCGATCAGCTTCTCCATGAGATCGAGGTTGTGCTGGTTGAGCCCGATTTCTTTCAGCTCGTAGAGTCGCGCGCTCTTGTCGAGAAGTCGGAACACGATCCGTTCGCCGGCCGATGTCGGTACCGACGAGATACGTACATCGACTTCGCTGTCGCCGACCTTTACCGATGTCCGACCGTCCTGGGGGAGCCGGCGTTCGGCGATGTCCATCTTTCCCATGACCTTGACTCGGGACGTCAGCGCGTCCTGAACCTTCTTCGGAATGGTCTTGGAGTCGTAGAGAATTCCATCGATTCGGTACCGGACCTGCATTCGATCCGCGAACGGCTGCAAATGGATATCCGACGCGCGAATCTTCAAGGCCTCGAACATGATGGTGTTCATCAACTTGATGATCGGCGCCTTGTTGGCGACATCTAGCACGTCTTCGGACTCTTCGATCTCAGCGGCGAGACCGAGAATCTCATCGTCTTCCAACCCTTCGAGGAGTTCATCGACATCCGTCGACGTCCGTTGGTAAGCACGGTTGATAGACGCGGTGATCTCTCCCCGAGGGCAGACGACGGGTTCGACCATACAGCCGACCAGCGCGGCCAAGTCATCCATGGGATGGATGTCGAGGGGGTCGCACGTCGCGACGCGGAGGCTGCCGTTTTGTTGATCCACGGCGATGAGGTTGTAGTTGCGAGCGAACTGAGCCGGGACGCGCTCGAGGAAGACGGACGGTACTTCGACCTTCTCCAAGTCGTCGATGTAAGGAATCCGCAGCCGCTTCGCGAGCATCTCCAGCAGCACGGTCTCGGTGAGGTAACCCTTGTGACGCAGGATGCGATCGAGCGGTTCCCCCGTCTCGCGCTCCTCGACGAGGCACTCCTCGAGCTGCGCCTCTTCCAGGTGCCCTTCACGGACTAGATCGTCGAAAAGCGAGAGCTTCACTTCTTCTCTCCTTCGGCCGGCTTGGCACCAGTAGAAGGCACGAACGGCGCGAACTGCTGAATTTCGAAATCGTCGTCGAACGCTTTCGTTCCTTCGACGGCACGTCGCGTGAAGTGGCGGAGATCGTCACTGTTCTCGTCGGCGAGAATGTGCGCGGTCAAGAACACGTAGAGGTTGTCGCGGCTCTTGGTCGAACCACGCGACTGGAACAGACGACCGATGAGCGGCAAGTCTCCGAGCAGCGGAATCTTGTCGACGGCGGTGGAGGAGTTCTCTCGCGCCAGTCCGCCGATGACGAACAGCTCCGCGTTGGGAATCGTCACGTTCGAGGTGATCGTGTTGGTCGCCTTGTCGGGGACGGCGCCCGTTCCGGTCGAGGCGCCACCGAAGCTCGATACTTCGAGCTCGAGTTCCAGAAGCACCACGCTCCCGGAGATCGTCGGCGTGAGGCTGAGGGTGATACCGGCTTGCTCGGAATCCTGACCCGTCGCCACCGCGACTTGTCCCTGGCTCGAGGTCTCGAAGAATACTTCGGATTGAACCGAGAGGGAGTTGGTCTGGTTGTCGTCCGCGAGAATGAACGGCGTCGCCAAGATTTGCGAATCGGTGTCGGTCTTGATCGCTCGCAAGAGCACGGGAAGTTGGCCGTTGTTGCTGATCGCTCCGAGCAGTCCGGTCGCGGCGGCGTCGGGGTTGATCGCTCGCGTGAAGTTCGTGGGCAGCTGTGCGAAATCGAGGGTCGACAGACCGAACGCACTCATGGCGGCCAGTCGAGTCGCTCGGTTATCGAGGTTACCGGCCAAGTACTCGATCGTGTAGTTGAGCGACGAGGTGTCGGACACTTGCACGAGAGCCGCTTCCAAGAAGACCTGCCGACGCTTGCGGTCGATCCCTTCCAGGATGTTGAGGATCTCTTCGTACTCCTCGGGCTCGGCTTGCACCAAGAGCGAGTTGGTCTCGTCGTGGTTGACGATGCGAGACGGGGTGAGCTGCTGACCCGCCTGCTGCGTCCCTCGCGCGCCCTGAGCCCGTGCACCGGTTTGCCCGCGGCCAGTTTGCGACCGCAGCGCTCCGCCGGAGCCGTCGATTAGCTGCGTGACCGTCTCGCGTAGGTCGGCAGCCTTGAGGAACTTCACGTGGTAGACGTGCGTCGTTGCGCGGATATTGCGCAGCTTTGCATCAAGTTCGTCGACCAGAACATGAATGAGATCGACTTCTTCGGGGCTGGTGCTCTGAATGATCAGTTTCTGAGTACGCGAATCGGGAATGAGCCGGGTGAGCTCGCCGATCTGCGTTGCGCCAGTTCGTCCGCGAGCGGCGGTCGCCGTCCGCCCGGTGGTTCCGGTTCGCGGCGTTGTGGCGCGACGCGTCGTGCCGGTGCGGCCGGCTTCGGCGCCGTCGAGCGCTTGTTGAAGAATGTCGACCATGTCGAACGCATCCGCGTAGTAGAGCTCTCGGACCTGAAGGATTTGCTCGGGTCCTTTGACCTCGACGTCGATGTACTTGACCAAGTTCTTGATGTGCCGCAGCACGCGGATCTTGGATTTGATGATCAGCGTCTCGTTCTGAGGCAGGGTGACGATCTTCAAGGTACCTGTTGCGGTCTTCGACCCGCTGACTTCGAGCAACTCTCGCAACGCCTGGATGACGATGCTCGCTTCGACGTGCTCGAGCTGCAGGACGAGCGTGGCAATTTGCTCATCTCGTTCGGACGGCAGATCCTTGTCGGACTCGAGGATGTCTGTCACCGGGTCGAGCGGTGTCTGTTGACGGCTCTGGTGGTGACGAATGTTGTACGCCTTGTTGCCATCTTCGAGTTCGACTTCCCAGAGGTCGTAACCGTTCATCTCGAGGATGAGCTTGGCGACCGGGAAGGTCAGAGGGTCAACGTCGCCCAGGACTTCGAGCTGAACGTCGTCACGGAACATCGGATCGTCCTGCGAACTAGGAAAGTTCACGATCTTGCCGGTGTAGAAACGAATGAATCGAAGGAAGTCTTTGAGCGGGACCTTTCCTTCCGACAGCTTGGCCGGCAACCCGCCGGCGACCTTCGCCGCGTCGATCCCACTAGTGTCTCCGGTGTCGCCGGTATCGCCGGGCTGTGCGGAAGCCACGCCGACGAACAACGGGCAGAGGATGAGAATAGCTATCGACACGCTACGAGTCAGCGCGCGCATTCCGAGGGTGTGCTGTCGGCAAGCGAACATTGTTCGTTCCGAGCCTTTCCTGGTCCGGGACATCCCTGATTCCCTTTTGAGGGGAAGCCGTGGAGAAGCCCCGCGGGGTTCTGGTTCCTCGCGAGGGAGGTACCCGCGGGGGAGTCGTGTCGGTCGGTTGTCCGTAATATTCCGGAACCGGAGCGTGAAATCCGAACGACGCGTATCCGAGTGTGAGCCACTTGGGCTGGGCCCGAGTGAACGAGCGTGCGTGGCAAACCTGCCGCCAAACACCGCCGGTGTTTCCACCAGGTAAGTCTTGGCTGGGCAGTAGTTTGAGAGTGGCCCTCCTGATCGCCCGTCGCACTGGGTGGCCCCGTTGAACGCAGGACTGTAGTGATTCCGAACAATGCGTACGATCCGCTCCCTCGCGGTCGGCGTGCTTCGGAGCGCGTGTCGACCGAGATTTGGCCGCTTGACGGTGGGGGGGTGCCGCCCAAAGATTGGGGCGCCCAAGGATGCTTGGGGATCGGCCGTTGGCACTTGCTCGACCTCACGAGCGGCTACGGCTGCGGTCCCGATCGCGGCACACGGACGGACGTCCCTCAATGCCTCGGCAACCATCGATCATCCTCGTCGTCGAGGATTCGCCGGCCTCTGACAGTATCGTCGTTCGATCTCTGACCAGCTCGGCCCTCGCCTTCGGCGAGACGGAGGGCATCTCGGTCGTTCGGATCCGATCGACCGACTTCGCCGCGCAGATGTCTACCCAGGTCTTTGCCGTCGTGCTCGACGACGTCCCGCCGATCACCGCTCGCGACATCGCACGTGATCTTCGCGCGGTTGATCCGTTTGTCCTGTTCGTCGGTGTCACGTCGCGTCGTTTCCCCCGACGCTCCGCTCCGGGAATGCTGCACAACTTCGTGCGTGAGGACCTTCAGCCCAGCGAGCTCTACAACTTGCTGACGTTCGCTCGTTGTGCCGCCCACAATCCTCGGGCTCGACCGGCGCGACTGGACTCCTACCGTGCCGCTCTCGAGACATCCGCGGACGGCGCGTGGGACTGGAACCTCAAAGCTGAGACTGTGTTTTACTCGGAACGCTGGAAGGCGATCGTCGGCTACGCCGTTGACGAAATAGGCTCGAGCTCTGACGAATGGATGCGCAGAGTCCACCCTGCCGACGCCAGTAAACATCGTGGCGCCATCGCCTCGGTCCTTCGAGGTTCGGAGGACGTGTTCGAGAGCGAATACCGCATGCTTCACCGAGACGGCACGTACCGCTGGGTCTGGTGCCGAGGCGGCTGCGTTCTAGATTCGAAGGGTGAGCCGCATCTCGTTGGAGTTCAACGCGACGTGCATCAGAGAGTAACCACCGAGGTGGGCCGACTGCGCAGTGAGGGGCACCGTCGCCACGCAGAAAAAATGGATGCAATCGCGCGGCTCGCCGGCGGAATCGCTCACGACTTCAATAATTTGCTCGTCGTCATCCTTGGCTATAGCGACTTTGTCTTGACCCATCTCGATTCCAACCACCCTCTTCAAGGAGACTTGATGCAGATCAAGTCGGCCGGGGAAGAGGCGAAGGAGCTGACTCAGGAGCTATCGAGCTTTAGCGGGCGCCGCCAATCGAAGGTCGAAAACCTAGACCTATGTCGACTGGTTCGCGGCGCGGTTCCCGTGATCCGTCGTGTGATCGGAGAGTGCTGCGAACTCTCGTTTCGGATGCCCGCTGCGCCGATCACGGTTCGCGCGGACTTGGCGCAAATGCGTCAGGCTCTCCTTCACCTCGTGGTTCACGCCCGAGACGGCAGTCCGGACCATAGTCCCATCGAGCTCGAAATTGATACTGTCGAGATCGGCAGTGAGTCGGGGAGACCGTCGCCGGTAGACACGGGCAAGACTTCTCTTCAACCCGGAAACTACGCGCGAATACTCGTGACGACTCTCGTTGAGGGCGACGCCGGGTCGACCACGTATCGTTCGTCCCGATTCGATCCCGACCTGCCGTTGGAGACCCCGGAACGCTATGGGTTCGGACTCTCGGTGGTGGAGAGTGTGATCGAGCAGGTGGACGGGGCGTTCCATGTTACGCAGAACGACAAGGCCGTGACATCGACGATATTCATTCCACGAACCCACGCTACCCGGAAGACGCGCCCGATCGGACCGTCGTTCTCTTCGAGGTTGGACGTGCGTACCATCGTCTTGGTCGATGACAACTCAATGGTGCGATCGCTGGTGCGGAGCATCCTCAGCGAACAAGGGTATCGAGTCTTGGTCGCGTCGAGCGGCGAAGAAGCGATGCACATTTGCGGCGAGCACAAGACGATGGTCGATCTTCTACTGACCGATGTCGTCATGCCCCGCGTCGGTGGTCGCGAACTGGCGGATCGCTTGCGAGCGATGATTCCAGGTTTGCCAGTCCTCTATATGTCTGGCTTCACCGGCGATCAGCTCCTCGAGCACGGCGTGTCGGAGGGCCGTGCGTTTATTCCGAAGCCGTTCACCTCCGACGAACTTGGGCAGAAGGTCAAAGAGGTTCTGAGCGGTTCTTGAGCCAGCAACCCCGCGTCAACATGTCTGCATGAGCTACCGCCGGCGCTGCGGCTGCGGATCGATCTCCTGCAACATTCGGTGAAGGTCTGGTACGAGGTGCACGGGCAGTCGAATCAACAAAGAGTTCGTCTTTGCGTGAACGACGATGTTCAACGCGGCTCGACCGGACTCCTTCCAGCTAGCGGCCAAGAGCGGCTCGAGCTTGGCTGCTTTCATCGATCGTGCTCGCCACCGTTCGAGCTTCGGGCGCGATCGCTCGTTGTCAGGCACGTCCAGCACCGCGACGACTTTGCGGTACGCGTCTAGGAGCGCCTCCGAGTTGTAGCGAACGATGATCTTCTGTGAGCGCTCGTCCGCCGTAAACCGCGTTCGCGATCCCTCCGGCAGAGACTTTTCACGCTTGTCGACTTCGGCGTGCAGCTTATTGACGATGTCGCTTGCCTTCGCGTGCCGCAGCTCGAACACGGTCGCACGGTAACCGAGACCGAGACGCGGCCGTTTGTTTGGGTTGGTGCTGACGAACAAGCACGGTTTATCGCGCGGGCGTTTGAACTCAGAGATGAAGACGCCGGATGCGCGCAGGTAGATTTCTAACCGAGCGGCGGAATCGTTCGAGACGACGGTCGGGCGTCGTACCCAGACGCCGCGAGCCTCAGATCCATCCGAGTCAATGATGACGTCGAGTTGCTTGATGGCTCCGACTGCTCTCGCTATCTGGCCGCATCTGTACAAGCCCGGTTCGATCGTATCCCCGGTCTGAAACGGCAGCGCGGAGTTGAGGCCGAGGAACGCGACGAGTAGATAGCACTGTCCCATGAGTGGCTATCCTCGTTCTGACGGTGGCTTGATTTCGTAGTTGCGGATCCGTGCGTAGAGCGTGGAACGTTCGATTCCGAGGATCTCTGCCGCCTTCGACTTGTTCCAATTGACGCTGTCCAAGACGCGCTCGACGTGCTCTCGTTCCATCTCTTGAAGTGATCGAGGCTGCCACGCGGCCGTCGCTCCGCCCTTCGGGCTGGGAATCATGGGCAGGTCGTTCAATTCGATCTCGTCACCCGACGCCATCACTACGCCACTCTCGAGTGTGTTGCGAAGCTGGCGAACGTTGCCGGGCCACGGGTGTGCGACTAGCTTGTTGCGAGCCTCCTTCGAGAGACGCTTTCGTCGCGTTCCAACTCGCTCAGAGAAGTGATCGAGGAAGTGTTCGATCAAGAGTTCGATGTCATCGGGTCGCTCTCGTAACGCGGGTACGGTGACCTGGAGCACGTTGAGACGGTAAAACAAGTCTTCGCGGAAGTTGCCTTCTTCGGCTTCCGTCGCGAGGTTGCGGTTGGTGGCGGCGACGATTCGCACGTCGACCGCGACGGATTCGGTACCGCCGACCCTCTCAAAGCATCGCTCTTCCAGGAGACGCAGGAGCTTCGACTGACACGACAGTGGAAGCTCTCCGATTTCGTCGAGGAACACGGTGCCGTTGTTCGCCGCCTCGAACTTGCCGAGTCGCCGGCCGACCGCTCCGGTGAACGATCCCTTCTCATGGCCGAACAACTCGCTTTCGACCAGAGTCTCGGGGATCGCCGCACAGTTGATGGCGACGAACGGATTTCCCGCGCGGGGGCTCTGGTAGTGAATTGCCCGAGCGACGAGCTCTTTGCCGGTGCCGGTGTCGCCTTGGATCAGTACGGTGCTCTCGGTCGGCGCCGCGCGTGAGATGAATTCGCGAACCCTCCGAATGCCGCCCGAGGTGCCGATGATCGGATGGGTTTCGATAATCGTTCGAACCAGTTGCTCGCGTTCGCCCTGCAGTGCTTGGATCTCTTCTCCGACGTTGAGTGCGGCTCCGAGCATCTCGGCGGCGACCGCCACGCCGTACAAGTCTTCGGCTTCGAACGAGGAACCCTCAGCGCTCTGCAATCGATCGAGGTAGAGGATTCCGCCGATTCCATCGCTGGTGGGAATCGGCGCGGCGACGATGGAACGAATCTCTTCGCCGACGATGCTTTGCTGTTGTTGAAACCGTGTGTCCGATGCGGTGTCTTCGGAGAGTACAGCTTCGCGGCTCTGCATCACCTCGCGGTAGATCGTCTGACTCAGCACGAAGCCGCGGAGGGCTTGGCCATTGAGTGAATGGGCTGCGCGGCAGAGCAAGGCGTCGCCCTCGATGGCGAGCACTGCGCCGCGATCGGCGGATAGGTGTTTGGTCAAGGACTTCAGCGCTGCTTCGAGAAGCGCCTCCGAGTCTCGAGTGTGCACCAGTTGCTGCGACAACTCGTAAAGGGTGCGAAGTACCGACGCGGCACGCGCCGACTCCGGGTGTTCGATTTCGAGATTTGCCGTCAAGGAGCTGAGGACCTGTGTGCGTGACGGCGTCGACGGAACTTTGGCGACCTCGTCGATCAAGTGAAGTTCGCAGTCTCCGATCCCGAGTTGATCGCCCGGCTCGAGGATGGCCTCGCGAATCGGGTCGCCGTTGACGTACGTCTTGTTGCTCGAACCGAGGTCGAGTACGCGCCATGTTTCGTCGGAGTACGTCAAACGGGCGTGAAAACGAGAAACCGAGGGATCTTCGAGCGTGACGTCTGCACCGTCATCGCGTCCGAGAACAATTCCCTCTTCGCCGTTGGCGAGTACTTCGTCGAGCGCATACTCACGAATCTTGCCGAGAGCCTCTCGAATCCAGAGCTTTGCTGCCATAGTCAGCGACGCCCGCCCTTCGCCCTCATGTCCTGCGATACTCGACCGTAGTCGACTCGCCCCCGTATCGACACACGTTTGATTTGGACTGACCATGACCCGCTGTTGACCATCGCTTCCGATCGCAGGCGAACGTAGCCCGCCCCGATTGCCGCATTGGGTACCAGGAACGAAGCTTCGAACTTCGTTTTTTCCGGAGCACCTTCAGCGATCGTGAGCAAGAACTTCGCCGTCTCCGCTGGTAGCTCGCCGCCCGCGGTCGTTTCGCGCTTGAGGCGAATGACGTAATTCTTTAGCGGGGCAATGACAAAGCGCATTGTCGCGGGTGATCCCAAATCGACCGATTGCCGGTCTCCGTCGATGTAGACTTCGATCGGATTCACCGAGTAAGTGGAGTGAGATCGATCACTCGGCGACTGCGGGTTGTCGTCGACGCGAACGGTGAACTTCACGTAGTTACCCATGCGGGCATCGTCGACGCCGAGGCGAATTTCGAAGTCAGGGGTTCCGGTGAATAGCACGCCTCGCAGCTCCAACTCGTCGATCTCGGACAAGTAGGGAAAGTCGATCGGTTGGGTGTAGTCCCGCCATTCCATCGCCTGCCCTTCGAGAATCATCGGAGGCTTGCCGGTTTGCTGCGAGTACTTCACCGAAGGGTGGATCTCTTCGACGTCCGAAAAATCGTACGTCAGCACGTCGCGTCCGTCGTGGTTGGTCGTCGCGACGCCTTCGAGTAACGATCGGGCGAGCGTCTCTGGACCCGGCGAGATTCCGATCCAGCGACGGACGGTTTCGCTTTTCGTCGTTGCGACGATGCCAGCCAAGGTCAGCGTGCACGACCACAGCAAGATCCAAGTCGCCGATCGCAACCAGGACATTCGCGTCGGAGCGCTGCTCGGCGTTGCCTCGGGCGGCTCACCCTCGTCGCGAACTCGACACTGTTCGAGCTCTTGCAGCAGTTGATCGTAATCGATGCTGCGCGCTCCAGGACTCTTGGCGAGCATTCGACTCAGTAGCTCTGCCATGGGCGCCGGCACTTCCGCTCGCACCGTTCGAATGTCGGGAGCTGGACGTTCTCGGTGAGCCTGCAGCACTTCCTTTTGAGTGTCGCCGTCGAACGGTGGCCGTCCGGTGAGCAGGAAGAACAGAGTGCAGCCAAGTGAGTAGATGTCCGAGCGGTGATCGATCGCGTGACGTTTACTCTGTTCCGGCGATACGTAGTGCGGCGTTCCGAGTGCCGAGTTGCCGGCCGAGCCACCCAAGTCGCTGATCGGCCGTGATAAACCGAAGTCGACCAGCTTCACCAGTCCGCGGCCTGTAATGACAAGGTTGGATGGTTTGACATCTCCGTGCACGATCCCGCGTTGATGAGCCGCGCGTAAGCCACGGGCTGCCTGTGCGACGATGTCGATCGCTTCCGAGACGGAGAGTGCACCGATGCGTTGGACCCGGCTCTCTGCGGACTCTCCTTCGACGAATTCCATGACGAAGAACGGTGGCGTGTCGGAGTCACGCGCGTGGATCGCGTGGATTTGCGCGATGTTCGCATGCGTTACCGCCGCGATCGCTCGCGCCTCGGATACGAATCGATCGGCGAGATCTTTCTGGCCGGTCAAGCGTGGATGAATACGTTTGATGGCCACGGTCCGTTGCAGGTCGGGATCGAACGCGCGATAGACGACGCCCATCCCGCCTTCACCGATTTTCTCCTCGATCGAAAATGCGCCTAGCTGAGGATGCCGCTCCGTCTGCATCGGTCGAGTGTGCGACGGATTCGGTGCATCGGCCGTGTCGTCGTCCGGACTCGAATCGGAAGAAGGGTTGTCGTCGTGTACCATGGTCCCCTGGAGGGTCGGAGCGGGACGAGTCCGGCTTTGACTCAAGATCAAGCCGAACGTTCGGAACGAGTTAACGTTGTGGCAAGGGTACCCGACGCCAGGGCCGTGGAGCCAGCGTAGAGTCTGCTCGCGAGCATTCGGATCCAGGCGAATATCGACCGGTCGATTCGAATCGCCGAGCCATCAGTACCCTTGGCTCGTCTCGATTCGTTATTTCGTCTCGAGGCCGGGCCAGAGCCGGGAACATTGCTGACTACCCAAACCCCAACTGCGAGGGACCACACCGGATGGGTTCGTGTCTAGGCGATCGGGATTCCGTATCGTTGATTCTTCCGGTACTCGATGAGTCTCGCGAGGTTCGCCGGTTCTTGGGTGCCTTGCGTCGCGATCCTCCCGCGGAACTGATCGTCGTGGATGGGGGCAGTACGGATGGGACCGTGTCCATTGTCCAACGCGCCGTCAGCGGCTGGGCGGCTCGGGTGGTCTGCACCGCGGAGACGTCTGGGCTGTCCGGGCAGCTCAACCATGGCGCCGCGCGGGCTCGCGGGGACATCCTGTTCTTCCCTTATGTCGATTGCCGGCTTCCCGAGGGGTGGTCGGCCTCGATTCGCCACGCCTTTTCCGACCCCCACGTGGTCGGCGGTGCCTTTCGGCTTGGCTTTGACGACGACCGTTGGCTGTTCCGGGCGGTCGCGCGCGCCGCGAATCTCCGCACCGCTCTCGGGATCGGTCCATTCGGCGACCAAGGGATTTTTGTACGTCGTGAAATATTTGAAGCTTGCGGCGGTTTCCGAGACGACCGCCTGCTCGAGGATCTCGATTTCATACACCGCGTTCGCGGGTTCGGCCGGGTTCAGGTCATCGATCGCGTCTTGCGGAGCTCCACGCGCCGGTGGCGACAAAGCGGGTTCGTTCGAACATCCCTGGAGAACTGGCTTTATCTCGCGCGTCATCTGACCGGCTGCGGTCGAGGACATCGTGACCGGTATCGCCAGTATCGAGTCGCCAGTCACTGAAATTCCTCAATGCTGTTGTCGGTGGCGTTTCTAATCTGAACGACTGGCATGTATCAGATCTCGACAGCCCGCGCCTCACTTCAGGCGGCAGCGCTCCATCGAAGGGCCCGCGATGCGACATCGCGTTCGACACCCACACTGCAAGTTTGCTGCACGCCGTAGGTTGAGGAGAGGTCCGTCGATTGCTTCGAGATGTGTCTGACCCGCGTTTCGGGGGTACGGTGTTTGCCTCTTGTCTGGGCTCGAGAACTCGTTTCGTCAATGGGAGCGTGTGACTGCTCATCCCGAACGAGGACTCATGGGCCCAGCTTTCGAGTGAAAGCCGGAACATGCACAGGTTCTGGAACCTGAAGACACAGTTCGTTGCCGTGTTGGTCGCGCTTCTTCTCGCGGCCCTCGTCCTTCAGAACTATGTCCACGAACTCAACAAAGATCGATTGTTGGTCAAAGTGGAGAGCACCGCGCAGCGGATCGCAGACGAAGTGACCCGACGACTGAGTTCCTCAGTCGGTCAGGACTTCGCTGTGGCTACTCTGCAGGGCGGTGGTCGCAATACCCAACGATCCCAGCGTCTTCGGCCGGGGATGATCCGCTTGATGCTTCCTCGAGTGATGTTCGAAAACGAGGTTCGACGCCTCGCGACCCAGCAGAAAAGTTTGCATCGAGCGTCGCTGCACTTCCTTCTGGCGTTCAACGATGAGTTGAACCCGACCGCGATCCAAGAGTTCGGGAGCCACAACCCGCTCCCGGTCAGCCCAGCTGCCGAAATTGTCCTTCGTCGGCCGGAGCATCCTCCGGTCGTCCTCGCCCGAACCGACGGCGAGCCCGAGGCTGCGGTGAGCGAACGCAATCTCACCGGATCGATCGAAGCCGTGCGATCAGAGTCGTCGGACGCCCTGATGCCCAACTCCTCGACCCTGCCGTTCACCGTGGATGAACCGGGTACGACGGACATCGACATCACCGAATACCTCGACGAGGTTCAGGGAGTGTTCGATGAGTACCGGCATATCGATTTGCTGGCGACGATCGGAATTTTCATCTGCGGAATCGCTGCGGCCCTCTACCTGAGCTTTCGAATCACCCGCCCGGTGTACGAAGTGGTCGACGCCTTCGAACGCGTTGCCGGCGGCCATCTCGAGACCCGCGTCGACGAAGACAACCCCGGAGAGTTTGCTGTCCTAGCGACCCAGTTCAACCGCATGGTCGAAAGCATCGAGGAGAATCGCCAACTCGAGCGTGAGCTTGCCCAACGGGAGCGCGTACTTCACATGGGAGACCTCGCCGCCGGCGTTGCCCATGACGTCCGCAATCCGCTGAACGCGATCCATCTCAACATCGGCCAGATTCGCGATGAGTTCTTGCCCGAGGACGAGACGTCCCGAGAGCGGTTCCTGCGGTTTACGTCTGACGTGCAACGCGAGGTGGTGCGGCTCAACCAGTTGGTCTCCAACTTTTTGTCACTGGCGCAACCTTCGGCCTCGTCGCCCGAGCTCGTCGATCCGAACGAGCTTCTGCGCGAGTTGGTCCGTCTTCTTCGCACCGAAGCAGCCGACCGCCACGTCGAGCTAGACATCGACCTCGAAGCGGATCTCCCCGCGTTGGGTTGGGACCGACAAGAAATGACGAGCGCGTTCTTGAACATTGCGATGAACGCATTGCAGGCAATGGAGCCTGAGGGTGGTTCGCTGTCGATCATGAGCGGAGTGCGTGCCTCGGAGTCGACCGCGGAT
This sequence comes from Planctomycetota bacterium, assembly GCA_021776775.1. Taxonomy (GTDB): domain Bacteria; phylum Planctomycetota; class UBA8108; order UBA1146; family JAJFFE01; genus JAJFFE01. Next base: position 52,487 of record JAJFFE010000261.1, read on the forward strand.
CCGGATAGCGTTGCCTTGACGTTTGTCGACACCGGTAAGGGCATCGCCCCCGAAGACTTCGAGCGAATTTTCGTGCCGTACTACACGACGCGGCACGGGGGTACCGGACTTGGAATGGCGATCGCACGCCGAATCACAGAACGCAACGGCGGCCGACTTGAACTGCAGAGCCGAGTTGGAGAAGGCACGTCGGTGACCTTCCTCTTCATGGTTGGACCCGACTCGAGTCCCGGTGAAACGTCTGCCGCGAACGGAGTTATCTCGTGAGTGCGACTTGGTACCCGCGAATTCTCGTCGCTGACGACGAAGAGGTTCAGCGCAACATTCTAGGCGAGATCCTTCGTTCGGCTGGGTACATCGTGGATACCGCGGGCTGTGCGGACGACGCGCTCGAGATCTTCAAGCAAGCTCGCGGCAGCGAGATCCCGGTCAGCCTGGTGATCACCGACTTGAAAATGCCCGGTAACCAGGAAGGGCTCGAGCTGCTCGCCGCCGTGAAGAAGCTCGACCCCGAGACGACCGTCATTCTGATGACGGCGTACTCGACGGTCGCGAGCGCGGTAAACGCCATGAAACTTGGCGCGTTGGACTACCTGCCGAAGCCGTTTGACAAAGAGACTCTGTTGCACGCTGTCGGCCAGGTTCGCGAGAAGCTCTCGCTCAAGCGAGAGAACCAACGTCTTCGCGCCACGATCACGGCCGGCCAGGGTGTTCGCCGCATGATCGGTGAGCACTCGCGAATGCAGCAGCTCTTTCACATGATCGAGCGCGTGTCGCGTGCGCAAACGAACGCTTTGATTCGAGGAGAGAGCGGGACCGGTAAAGAGCTGGTTGCGCGAGCGCTTCACTATAGCGGGCCGCGCGCAGCTCAGCCGTTCAGCGCGATCAATTGCGCCGCAATCCCGGAGTCGTTGATCGAGAGCGAGCTTTTCGGTCACGAGAAAGGCGCGTTCACTGGAGCGACGTCGGGCAAGGCGGGACGCTTCGAAGAAGTGGGCGAGGGCACGCTCTTCCTCGACGAGATCGGATCGATGAAATACGACCTGCAAGCGAAGCTCTTGCGGGTTATCCAAGAGCGAGAATTTAGCCGCGTCGGCTCGACCAAGCTGGTGCCGTTTCACGGTCGGATCGTTGCCGCGACGGCTCAGGACCTCGAGAACGCGGTCTCCGTCGGTGAGTTCCGCGAAGACCTCTACTTCCGACTCAACGTCGTTACGTTGGATATCCCGCCGTTGAGAGCGCGGAAGTCCGACATCTCTCTCCTGGTTGATCACTTCCTCGTTCGTTCGGGCGAACGCCTTGGAGTGGGCCCGGTGACGGTGACCGACGATGTGCTGGAAACGCTTGTCGCCTATGAGTGGCCGGGCAATGTGAGAGAGCTCGAGAACTGTATCGAGCGAATGATGGTGCTGGCCTTTAGCGACCGTCTCGACGTCGATCTTCTTCCGCCGAACGTGAGCGGTCGGCGTTCTCCCTTCGCCGACACCAAGGGACGCCGCAATGGGTCGAACGGTTCCGAACTTCTCGATGCCGGTGGTACCTCGGTCGACTCAGCCGGCGGCGGCCGAGTTTCAGAAATCAACTTTTCGCTTCCCGAGAACGGCATTGTTCTCGAGCAAATGGAAGCCGACCTCATCAAGCAAGCATTGGAGCGCGCAAACGGCCGACTCGAGCCTGCTGCTCAGCTGTTGGGGATCACCTACAAGACGCTCCAGTACCGAATCAAGAAGTACGACCTCAAAGAACATCTGTGAAAACACGAACGCCGTAAGGCGCTGAATAAGAGAGGAAGATGTCGGACCGCATACGTTCGGCTCGACATTAGGAGGCAGCCATGAACAACCTTGTGAAGGCTTTGATCATTGTGGCGATCGTCGTTGGGGCGGTGGTCGGTTTCTTGAACTGGGGCGGCGGCGACAAGCCCGACGTCTCCTCCGGCGGTGGCACGAAAGCCAGCCAGGTCGCCGGGTCTACAGACAAGACTCCCGCTAAACCGAGCAAGCCGATTCCGGGGGCGAACGTCGTTCAAATGTCGATCTCGGGAGTGGTTCGCAACGACCAAGATCAGATCGTTTCCGCGGCGACGGTGTACGCCTACGAAACGAGCGGGTCGGTCGGGCAGACGGAGATGAAGCTGGCGGGCGAGGTCAAGTCCTCGAATGTCGGCGAGTTCACCTTCGATTTGCGTCCCGGAATGTACGAGTTCATCGCTCGCTATCCCGGCTACCGCGAAGGTCGCGCGACCCGTACTCTGATCGAAGGTCAAACACCCAAGTCGATCGAGTTCGTCCTCTCTAGCGGCCTCACGATTTCCGGCCGGGTGCTGGGCTTGGGCGGCGAGGGAATCGCAGGTGCTAGCGTCTCCGTTTTCCTCGAGCGAGCCGAAGAGAACGCTACTCTTCAAGACAGTCTCATCCTCTTGCTCAAGCTCGACGAGCTGAAGCGTGAAGAGGCGATCATCGCGAGGAGCGATGCGAACGGCTACTACCAGCTCGAAGGTCTCGAAGATACGAGCTACCGCATGAGAGTGCTGGCCAGTGGGCACGCTCCTGCGGGCCGCCGCTACGTTCGCGCAGGAAGTCGTGACGTCGACTTCTCGTTGAACATTGGTGGTCAGTTAACAGGCACGGTGCTCTCGTCCGATGGAGGAGCGCTGAGCGGGGCAGGCGTCTATGTCTACCGGCAGCAAACCGAAGACATTATCGAGGTCGTCCTCCAACGGCTGTACCCGCCCATCGCCTCCACGACGAGTGACTCTTCCGGCGGATACGTTTTCGATCAACTCGGCGGTGGCGGTGAGTACCGAATCGTCGCGACGGCCGCTGGCCACCAACCGCGGGAGATCGAAAAGGTCGTCGTGCAGACCGGCGGAGACACTCCGCTGGACTTGACGCTCAGCGTCGGGAACACGATCACGGGGATTGTCTACGACCCGAGCGGCGCGCCGCTGCACGGGGCTCGCGTCAAAGCGAACCTGACTGGCGCCCGAAGTCAGTCGACTCAGCTATCGCTCACGGACGAAGGCGTTCTTACCGACGCAGACGGGCGCTTCGGTTTCGACACGCTCGAAGGCGGTGAGTACCGCGTCGTCGCGAGTCACGAAGAGTACGCGACGTTTCAACAGCAGAAGGTGAAGCCGGATTCGGCCGAGTTGTCGATTTCCCTCACCGAGGGTGGCGCCATCGGCGGCATGGTTCGCGATTCGAACGACGGCTCGCCGATTGCCGGCGCGGTTGTCAAAGTGCAAGACATCGCCGGTATCGAGAAGAAGGCGACCAGTGATGGTAGCGGCCGCTACTTGGTGCGCGGAGTCTCCGTTCCCAAGCGCGGTGAAGCTCGCCTCGGTTGCGAAGCCGAGGGTTACGCACGCGAAGGAAATGCCCGATCGACGGTTGCCGAAGGGCAACTCAGTGACGGCGTCGACTTCGCCATGCGCAAGAACGGGATTGTCTCGGGCGTCGTGCTCGACAGCCTCGGGAAGCGCGTCTCCGGCGCGCGAGTAGAGGTCAAACGGCAGAACGATCCGTCGATGCCGATCTCCGTCACCGTGGGTGGACCGGTGCGTTCAGGGTCTGACGGTTCTTACACGATTGAAAATGTCGCTCCCGGCGAGGCTAACTTCGTTCTCGCGAGTCACAGAGAGTACCTCGACATTGAGTCGGAGCCGTTCGACCTCGCCCCTGACGGCCGTGTCGACGGTATTGAAGTCGCTCTGCGAATGGGCGGCGCGATTTCAGGCGTGGTTGTCGACGATCAGAACCAGCCGCTCGAAGGAGCGACGGTTGCGATCAAAGATGAACGCATGGGTGACGTGCCGCTCGAGAGTCTCGAGAAGCAGGCGAAGGCCGACGCTTCCGGCGCTTACACGATTCGCAGTATCGAAGCCGGGGACGCGACCTTGGTTGCTCATCTCGATGGCTATCTACGAATCGAAATCAGTGGCATCACCGTCGTCGAAGGACGCACCACTGAAGGCATGACGATTCACCTGACCCAAGGCGCTTCGCTCTCCGGCTACATCGTCGACAGCGACGATCAGCCGATCGTGGGCGTCAAAGTGACGGTGATCGACACTAGCGAGGGGCTCAACAAGCCGACTCGTCGCACCGATTCGAACGGATTCTACGAGTTCAACGAGCTCGGTCGCTTCCCGGTGCAGGTCAACTTAGAGAAGCAGGGCTACTCGAAGGACCAGCGTCACGAGGTCCCGGTCAACACCGAGAACAACAACTTCGTGCTTCGTCGTCTCGGCACGCTGGTCGGCACCGCAATCAACCAGCATGGTGAGCCTCTGAAGACGTTCAGCGTGGCGCCGAAGGTCGATCAAGACGGTCGTCAACTTCAGCGCCAGCCCCCGAGAACGTTCAACACTACGGACGGCCGGTTCGAGTATCCGGGCGTCAACTCGGGGACCTACACGATTGTTCTCGGGTGTCCGGGTTTCGCGGCGACGACGCTCGAGAGCATCGTTGTCCAAGAAGACCTCGTCACCGACCTCGGTAACGTGACTCTCTACGAAGGCGGGAAGACGGCCGGCGTAGTCATCGACAAGACGACTGGGGCGCCGGTCTTCGGGGCGACGATCCACGTCAAGGGCAGCACGTCCATGTTGTCGAACCCGTTCACTGGGAATCGCGGCGGCGGTCGCCCAGTGCGTCGCGGCGGGCAAGCCAATCGCTCGCGCACCGACAAAAACGGGGCGTACATGATCGAGGGTTTGGCGGAAGACGTTGTCACGGTGGAAATCACCCATCGCAACTTCATGAAGCTCCACGTCGAGCTTCGGGCAGGCGAGATGGACGCCGAGATCCTGCTCTCGCGCGGAGGAATCATCGAAGGCGAAGTGTTGAGCGCCTCGACCGGCGCCGGATTGCCCGGTATCCAGCTGTTCCTCACGGGGAACGGCGCGAGCAGTCGTCAGGTGACCGACCGCAAAGGGTCCTTCACGTTCAGCGGTCTCGAAGATGGTGAGTATCAGGTTCGAGCCACGACCTTCGGATTGGTCGGGGCCAACGGTGGCTCGATTCGAGACGCCGAGATCCACACCGTCGTCGTGAGGAACGCGGCAGCCGAGTACCTCACCATTTCCTACGCCGGCGAAGTGCCGGACAAGGCCGGAGGCGGTCGCGGGAACGGGCGAGGCAACTAGGCTCGGCGTAAGAGCGGAGGCATCGAGCACGGCCTTGGGCCGATAAATGCCTCTTAAGTACTTTTTTGAGGGCCACTTGAGATCATTCTCGGGTGGCCCTCAAGTCTTGTCCGTCGGTCGCCGATCAACGTTACGGGAGAAGCATACCCAGAGGCGGACTTCGCCTTGGTCGCAGGGAACGCGACCGGCTGATCCCACCGAACACCAGAAGAGAGGGATCTTCATGAACGTACCCAACACCGGTGGTCTCGATGGCGCCCGTCCCGTCCAACCGATTCGTCCCGTGCGCGATGCCCAGCGCGCCTACCAGACGCAAGAGCCCGCCCGAGGTGAGCGCGCAGATAGCGCTGACATCTCGCAAGAAGCGAAGATGCTCAAGCAGGTGAGTGAGCTTCCCGAAGTCCGGCAGGACAGAATCAATGAGCTCAAGGCGTTGATCGATTCCGGTCAGTTCGAGACCGAGGAGCGAGTTCGTGGCGCGGTCAATCGCATGATCGACGAGAGTCTCTAGCCCGGGCTGGCCCAACCACGATTGTTCCTCGACGGTGCAGACTATCCTGATCTCTCGGTAAGCCGACCTCGCTTCGCTCGCTGGTCCCGAAACCAGCGTTTGCACGAAGCGGGGGCGGCGCTACCATGCCACGCAACTCGGCCGGGCCTCTAACGCCGAGTCTCCCGATCCAATGAAGGTCGAAGACGTGGCTGAACCTCACTCGACATCCGAAGACCCGACATCCGAGCGCATGATGTTGGCCGGTCAGCACGATGGTGCGGTTGGTATTCTCCGACCGGATCCCGACCTACCCCCTGGCACGCGAGTTCGGTGAGCCATGCTCCGTCAGCTGTCCATCACGAACCTAGGTCTCATCGAAACGGCCGAGATCGAGTTCAACACAGGGTTACAAGTCGTTACCGGGGAGACCGGGGTCGGTAAGTCCCTTCTCGTCAACTCGCTGGCGATCTTGGCCGGAGCGCGCGTCAAGTCCGATTGGATTCGTCGGGGCTGTGACGAAGCGCGGGTGGTCGGGTACTTTTCGATCGACGACGAGCCTCGCGCTGCCCAGATCGATGAGCTCACAGGTCTCAACTGTCGTGAGGACGGAGTGCGGGTCGAGCGTCGTCTCCGTGAGGGGGGTCGCCATCGCACGCTCATCAACGGCGAGGAGATTCCACTCTCGATGCTCCGGCGCATCGGCGCGTTGATCGTCGAAATCCACGGCCAGCGGGCCCAGCTTTCTCTGTTGGAGCCCGCCGCGCAGCTAGACGTCGTGGACCGGTTCGCGAGCTTGATGCCGCAGCGCAAGGCGTTCGCAGAGGCGTACCGTGCGGTCGTCAAACGCGCGCAAGAAATCGATCGGCTGCTGCACAGTCAGCGTGAACGAAACGATCGCCGCGTCTTCTTGACCCATGTGCTCGCCGAGCTGGAGGAGGCTGAGTTGCAGCCGGGCGAGCGTGAGTCACTCGAGCAGGGTCTCGGGCTACTCGAAGAGCGTGAGCGCGTTCTGTCCACCGTGTCGGAGACGCTTCACGAGTTGCTCGACTCCGACGACAGCGTGCTGGATCGGCTCTCGCGTCGCGAGCGTGAGGTCGAGGTGTTCGCCGATCTTCATGCCGGACTGAAGGAATTCGTCAGCGCTATCGGCGCCGCGCGCGCCTCCCTCGACGAGGGGTTGCGGTCTCTCCAGACGACTCAGGACGACCTCGACAGGGATCCCGCTGCGCTCGAAGAGTCCCGATCCCGTCTCGATCGATTGGTGGAACTCGAAGAGCGCTACCGGCGCACCGCCGACGAATTGATTCGCTACCGCGAGGAAGTGCGAGCCGAGCTCGACGCGATCGTCGAGGGCGACGAGCAGCTACCGGAGTTGCAGGCTGCGTTCGATACGGATTTGGCGGATCTCGCCAAGCGCTCCCGTACCTTGACGCGTCGCCGTCGCGCGGCGGCGAAGAAGTTGTCTCAGAGTATCGGCACGGCTCTTGGCGATTTGGGAATGCCGGCGGCCACGCTCACGGTATCGGTCGACGCAGTGGCGGAGGCCGACGACAAAATGGCGAACTCCGTGGTGCCGGACGAGGATCCGATGATACAGTCGGATGACGAACCTCGAACTGAGACTGGGTTGGCCAAGGGTCGGCTGACCGCGTTCGAGGCAACCGGCTCCGATCGAGTCGAGTTCTTGTTCGGTCCCAACCCGGGTGAGCCGCCGCGTCCGCTGAGACGGATTGCATCGGGCGGGGAGCTGTCTCGGGTCATGTTGGCGATCGAAAGCGAACTGGCGACGGCTGATCGTGTACCGGTGCTCGTGTTCGACGAGATCGACTCCGGAGTCGGGGGTCGTTTGGGAACAGAGATCGGCCGCAAGCTTCGGGATCTAGGCGCACATCACCAAGTGTTTTGCGTGACTCACTTGCCCCAAGTTGCATGCTTCGGCGCCGATCACTTCCACGTCGATAAGAGTGTTACCCGCGGACGAACAAAGACTGAAGTGCGGGTGCTGACAGGCGAAGAGCGCGAGCGCGAGCTCGCTGCGATGATCCGAGGGAGCGCTGAAAGCGCGACCTCGCGAACTGAGGCCAGGGAGATGCTCGAGGATGCCCTCCGCGAGACGACATAGTGGGAGCGAGTCGCGCTCCATTGCTCGTGAGTCAATGTCGTGCACGCCAACGTTAGTGCCCGCCGGCTCCGCCCTGCGACGTGACGCCCTGCGACGTGACGCTTTGCGACTCCGCACTCCCCGACTCCACGAGAGGCTTCGTCATGAAGACGGCCTTGTCGGTTGTCACACTGCGGCTCGGAGCGAGTCATGGTGAACTGGAGCGATCGCGGCCACGTCTTGGTGACCCGAGACAAAGAGGTCGTTTACGCGCAGATCGTCGGTCTCGGCAACATGAACAACTGCGCGCCGTTTCAGGAGTACACCATTCGCGCTCGACGCAATGGGGTGCGGAACTTCGTTTTGGACTTCTCCAAGTGCGACGGTCTCGATTCGACATTTCTCGGCGTGCTCGTCAGTATCGCGCTCGGTGACGGTGAGCCGTCGCAAGTCGTCGTGATCAACCTCTCGGAATCGGTACAGCGCACCATCGACGAAATCGGCATCGATCGGCTCATGACCGTTCATTGTGGCGCCACCGCGCTTCCTGAGATTCCGCTGCAGCAGTTGCAGCCCATCGAGGAGTCGGACATCCAACACGCGGAGCGCATGCTTGCCGCGCACGAGTTGCTCTGCCAAGTGGAGCCCAAGAATCTCGATCAATTCGGAGCGTTCCTCAGCATGCTTCGCAGCGAGCTCGATTCCGGCAACCAGCGCCGCAGCGGCTGACTCCCATCTCGTCTAGTCTTCTGGCACGAGACCGCCGATAACATGGCGTGATGTTCCGTCGAAGGGCCGTGAATGAACCGTCGAGTTGTGAATTCCCCGATTCGCCTCCAGCCGATCTTGGTGCCGAGAGTGTGGGGCGGCGATCGCATCGTCAAAGAGATCCATCCGAGTCTTCGATCGAGTGCCGGGGACCTGCCCATCGGCGAAAGTTGGGAAGTCTCGGACGTCGGCGACGACCCCGCTTACCACTCCCGAGTCGTCGACGGCCCGGCCGCTGGTGAGACGCTACGTTCTCTCATCGAGCACGACCCGCCGGCGATGCTCGGCGACAAGGTTCACCGGGAGGGCGAAGCAGCGCGGCTTCCGCTCCTGTTCAAGTTCCTCGACGCGAAGGCTCCGCTTTCCGTTCAGGTGCATCCGTCCGATGAGCTCGTCGCCCGGGCCGGGTTACACGGCGAAGCGGGGAAGACCGAAGCGTGGTTCATTCTCGACAGCGACCCGGACGCCTGGATCGTGCACGGTCTCGAGGGAGTCGAGTACCAAGAGTACTTGGCGCTGGCGCGCGGCGGCCGCGGCTCCGAGGGGCTGCGGCGGGTCACGTTGGACAAGGGAGACCTGGTGTACCTGCCGTCGGGCACGGTCCACGCTATCGGCCCTGGCTTGCTGCTCGCCGAGATTCAGCAGTCATCGGATAGCACGTATCGTCTGTACGACTGGGATCGTCTCGGTCTCGACGGACAGCCGCGCACGCTTCACCTCGACGAAGCGGCGCTCGTCGAGCCGCCGGAACTTCTTTCGTGCCCCTATCCGGGAGGCCCCACGGTCGACTCCTGGACCGACCGATTGCCGGACACCGCCGCCCCGTTCACGATCGACGAGGTGAGAAGTTCCGACCCGGTCTCGCTGGCCTCCATCCCTGGGTACTTTTCTATCTTCTGCCTGCTCAGTGGTTTGGCTTCGATCGAACTGGGCGGCGGCCCGGTGGAGATCAACGCTGGCGACGTGTTCTTCGTCCCGGCGGGCTGTGCCGGCGTACGGCTGATTCCGCGGGACTCGGCTATACACGGGCTGTGGATGTCGCCCCGTTGAGCAGACCCCCAATTGACCGACGACGGCTCGAACGCTAACCTCGTCCGACTGCGACGCTTCGGCGTCAACCTGCCTTCGCTTCCCGTCGGTGCACTTTTGCTTCGCACCATCGTTCGACGACGCAGCGCTGGGAAGCGGCGAACGATCGGTTTGGTTCTGGCACACACACGCCGAGCTAGACCGTAATCATTAACAGAACGACATCGTCATCATCATTGAACGACACTGTCGATTCGAGTCACACGTCGTCGCGATTCGCGCCGACGTCGCGCCTCTGCGGAGTGCGTGCCCTCGAGAAAGGTAGTTTCGATGGACGAGCCTGCGTCCCGTCGAGAGTTTCAACCGTCCCAGCGAAACAAGGGTGCGAATCCCGCCGTGGTGATCGGGACGTTGGTCGCCCTAGCTGGCGCGATCATCTTCTTCGTGGTTCGCCTCATGCTTGCGAACCAAGCGCCGGCGCAGCCGGACAGTCCGCCCGATGAGATTAGCACCGACACACAGTACAGCGCGATCAAGAGGCAGATCACCAAGGCCATGCAGGTCAAGCATGAAGCCGATCGGCTGAAGCAGTCCGAAGACACCGCCGCCTTCAAGAAGAAGTGCGAAGAGGCGAAGACAGCCTTGCGGGATGTGCTCGACGCGTTGGACGAAATGCTCGATCCGGTTCGCGACGAGAACGGCGAACTGCCGTCTGCGTTCAGCGCGTACAGCCAAGACTACCAACGCGTCAACACTGCGTTGCACGACGTCGTGAAGTCGAGCCCCTTCTAGCGTAGAAGTTCGATCGTCGCGTTCGTTCACCACGACTGTTCTTCAGAGGAGTAGCATGCCCCGGCCCGCAGCGAGACCCAAGCCTCCCGCGCAACGATCCAACTCCGCTATTGCTCGCCCGGTGCGCGCGGAAGAGGCGGAGTTTCAGTTCGACAGCATGGACATTCTCGTCGGCGTGGTGCTTCTCGTCGTCATTCCGGTGGCGGCCTATGTTGGACTGAGCCTCGCCGGAATGCCGGTCAGTGGCGGCGGCGGCGGAGACGCCATCGCCGCGCTCGAACGCAAGGAACAGCTCGCGAAGACTCGTTCCAACGTCCCGCTCGCCAAGCGAGAGTTCGAGGCTAAGTTTGCTTGGGTGCGGGAACTTCTGAAGAACCGCGTTCCAGAGTTCCTGAACCGAGCGAAGGCTGAGAACAACCCCGTCGCGAAGGGCAATTGGGTTCGCTACGGTCAATCCGTCTGCGGTCGCTGCAAGGCTGTCCTCGAAACACTCGATCAAGGTGTCCGCGACAACAAGGAGTTCCTCAACGACCCGCAGTACGCACAGAGCTTGCGCGGGCAACTCGAACTCATCGCGAACTATCAGCGCGAACTCGAGCAACACGATCCCTTCTCAGCCGTACGGGGCAAGTGAGCAGGCCGTAGCACCGGCCGCGCTTATCTCGTGAGGTGTCGAACCACGACGGATCCGGACGGGCATGCAGATACCCGACTTTCGTCTCGCCTATCGTGCGCTCGAAGAGGGATTGATCGACCGCGCTGATGTCGTGCGCTTGATCACCGTGCTCGAGAACTGGCACCGGGGAGACCTTCGCGTTTCGTGCGCGGAGCTACTCAGTCGCGAATTCCGACTGGACGCGAACCAAGTTCGTCGGTGGGAATCCGAACTCGCCGGACAGCCCTCCAACCGCATCGGCCCCTACCTCCTACAGCGCCGCGTGGGCCAAGGTGGAATGGGGGTCGTGTTCGAGGCCGAACACCCCAACCTCGAGCGGCACGTCGCTCTCAAGATCCTGACGCCTGGCCGCAAGGAGCCCGCCGCGATCCAGCGTTTCCTGCGCGAAGTGAAGAGCGCCGGGCAATTCAACCACCCCAACATCGTGCACTCCTACGACGCCGGCATCGATGGCGACATTCCTTACTTGGCCATGGAGTTCGTCGAGGGAGAGAACCTGTTTCAGTTCCTACTTCGTCAGGGACCGCTCTCCGTCGAACGTGCCGTTGACTGGCTGACGCAGGCCGCGTCTGCGTTGTGGTTTCTCGAGTCCCTCGGATGGACGCACGGCGACGGCAAGCCTTCCAACTGGATCGTGACCCCGCGGGGTACGTTGAAGCTCGTCGACCTTGGGCTATGTCGACCGCCGGGACGCCTCCGTGATCCGGAGATGATTCACGGTAGTCCGCCCTATATCCCGCCGGAGCAACTCGGGACCGGGGAGCGCATCGACATTCGGTCGGATCTCTTCGCGCTAGGAGCGACGTTCTACCACTTGCTGACCGGCCGTCCCCCGTACGAAGCGAGAACCGTCGCCGACTTGGTCGTAGCGCAGAAGACGACAGCCATCGCCCCGGTCTCACGGGCTCGCCCGGACTTGCCGCCGGCGTTGGCCGCGGTGATCGACCGCTTGCTGCAAAAGAAGGCGGCGCATCGGTACTCCGGTTGCGCCGAGCTTGCGACCGCTCTCGAGAGCCTGCCGGGCGCGCCCCGCGTGTTACCCCCTTCAATCCATCAGCCGTCGGAGGAAGAGACGGCGAGGCCGGCCCGCCCGGCGTGGTTGATCGCTGCCTCGGTCGGCGCGGCCGCGTGTATCTTGGTCGGGGCCTACTTCGCGAGAATGTGGTGGAGTCCTCCCAGCCGAGTCGTCGATCCGTCGAACGGTGTCTCGCAGACCCGTCCGACTGGCAGCGGCACTGCCCCCAACCCAAGCGAGCCGTCAAGGGAGTGGAGCGCGCTCTGGTTTCAAGACGAGCGTCCATGGTCCGAGATCTTTTCGTGGCTCGACTCGCAGGACGACAGCGCCGAAGTGTTGGGTTGGAAGGTCGAGGCCGAGAACGCGTTCGAGGCAGAGGCTTCGACGGCGTGGCGCGCGGTCGAGGCGGACGTGGCGAGCTTGTTGTCCCAACCGGACCACGCGGCCGCGCTGACTCGCCTGGACGAGTTTCCGGCCCGTCTTCGGTTGGGCCAGTACTCGTTGGGCCACCAAGGTCGAGTCGTCGAGGTCGGGGCGCGGCGGGCGGATCGCGCGACTGGTTACGTCGCCGCATTGAAGTCCGCCCTGGCGCGACAGGACCATGTCGCCGCTCGGGCGTTGATACGACGCGTCGGTGATGAGGCCGCGCTCGATCGGGCCTACTACCGAGCGATGCTCGAGGAGGCGTGCGGGAAAGAGACGTGGCGTCACGACGCGCTCGCGATGATTCGTGCTAGCCGGCTCGATCTAGACGCGCAACGATCCACTCTCTGGGACTTGATTCGCGACGGCGAGTCGGCGCCATCCGATTGGTCAATGGTCGGCAATGATCCCGCGGTCCAATGGACCCGCAGCTTTGTCGAAGCTCACCCTGCGCTGCTCGACTCGAGCCACGGCAACACCCTTCTGGAGCGCCTGTTGAATACTGGGTTACTCGCAACCGCGGATCTACAGGCTATCGTCATGTTGAGTGATGTGCTCGATCAGCCAGTCGTCCATGTGACGACCGAGATGCAAGCGGCGAAGGCCCTCGCGGCGGCCGAGCTCGGCTGTCGGAACTGGCAGCTCTCGGAAACTCTGCGTCACTGGGAGACGCTCGAGCAGGAGCAGTTCGCCAGAACCGCCGCCGTTGCGCGCTACCGGATAGGTCAGCCCGCGGACAGGATCGCACTCCGACGAGGAGCGTTCCTGCGAAGTGCACACTTCAACGCAACCGTCACTGGTCGCTGGCGGCAAACTCCGACCCTATCGTATTCGTTCGCAGGTGACGGGGTGTCCGAGTGGCGCAGCTCTCCCGGAACGTGGCGAACCGCCCCCGAGGGTCTGGCGCATCGCGACGACGACCGGCAGCTCGTCGAGACATGGGTTCCGTTCGAAGGGGCAGCGACGGTGACCCTTGGCCTCGTGCCCCGAAGTGAATCGTGGGACACGATCGTGGCGTACGGCGGAAGCGCCGTGGGGCTGCAATATCTTCCGGTGGGAGAGCTGCGCGTGGTTACCGGTACTCGACTTCGCGTTGCCAGTGAACTCGAACGGGTGACGGGGCACCTGTTGGTGGACACCCTGATCGCGTCGCGACCGTCGACCGTGACGATCCAGTTCGATCGCGAAACGGTCGCGGTAACGTGGGGCCGACAACGAGTGGAACTGCCGGTAAGGACGGTCAGTACACCGGGGTCGGAGCGACTGGGTGGTTTCGTCTCCTGGTACGTGCCCAAAGGAATGATCATCGAACGCGCGGACATATGTGCCGAGCCGGCGCCAGTCTGGATCGACGCGAGGGCCGAGGTGGTCGGCTTTCCGTAAGACAACGGCGCCGACAGCGACCCGGGCTAGTACTTGATCGTCAGCCCCGCCTTCGCGATCCACTCCGCACCGTCTCCGTTGTTGATCGCCTCGTTCTGTTCGCTGAGCCACAGTCGGTGCACGCCCGCGTCGAGCGTCCAAGTTCCGTGTCGCGAAGTGTCGGTTGAAATCGCGGCTGCGACTCCCACCTGAGCCCAACCAAAGGTTTGGTCATTCCCGGCAGCGCTCTCATAGTATTCGTCGAGACTGACGCCGACCGTTGCGGGAAAAGAATCCTTCAACGGGCCGACAGTGATCCCGGGTTCGACGTCCGCTTGGAAGTAGACACCCAAGTCATTGCCCGCATCTGTTTGGCCGTCGGTTTCCCACACCACCATGATCGATGGCTGGAGTCCGGCCCAGTTGTCGTTGGAATCGTCGATCGACACCGTCAGGTTGACCTCTTCGACCCGCGTGAACGCGTCGTTCGGACTGGTGTAGGCAATGTACCCGCCGCCGACCGTGAGCATCCCGGCAGTGAGAGCGCCCGACACGTAGAAGTCCGACTCGTACCACGCTTGCGGATCGGTGTTGGGTCCGCCGCTTCCCGTCGGTCCGTCGTGGAGGCTGTTCCAGGTACCTACCGTTACCGACGCCGAACTTGTATCGCTTTCGAACAACGAGAACGTGATGTCAGCCCACGGCTGAAATATCACCCCCTGGTTTTCCTGGAGAATCCCACGGAAGAAGTAGTCCGAGAATACGTCCGCCCCCAACGCGATGGAAATTCCACCGGTGTTGACGCTGTCGTCGGATGCCTCTTGATCTTGTGCAAACGCTGTCGCCGGCGGGAATGCTAGGAGCGTCCCGAGAACCACAGCCAGTATGGTCTTGTTCATTTGCCACCTTCCGAGTACGGGTGTCAAATCCCGGATTTCGGACTCCGAGAGTGGGCTATGCCAGACGACTTTTCACATTCTGGACGCGATAACAATAGCAGTTCCAATAACGTTGGGCTGCTCATCGGGCCAGTTGACCACTGAAACGGTTCCTCAGAGGCTCTCTGGGATTACTGCCGTAAGCGACTTGCTCGTGCTCTGTTCGTCCGGAACGAACCCGCGTTGTATCTTTGATGGGGGAGGGATCTAGCACTCGTTTATCAAACGACGCCAAGAGCGGTATATGCCCAAGTTCCAGTCCGAAGACTTCATCAATCATCGCTATCAAGTGGTAAGGCTCCTCGGCCAAGGAGCTATGGGTGAGGTCTATCTCGTCGAGGACATGCTCAAGGTCAATCGCCTGGTTGCTCTGAAAGTTCTGAATTCGGACAACCTGGACGAAGCGGACTTCTGGTCGCGCGGCGAGTACGAGGCGTTAACACGGCTGCGGCACCCAAATCTCGCGAAAGTGCATGACTTCGGGCGCATTCAAGACTCGGCAGACTTCTACATCGTCAGCGAGTTCATTCACGGTGTTGACCTCTTCGAGTCGTCGCGCAACAGCGACCAAGAAGAGCTCCTCGACGTCATCGCTCAGATCTGCCGCGCGCTCGAGTACATTCACACGCAGGGCTATGTGCACTTCGACGTCAAGCCGGACAACATTCTGGTTACGCGTCACCGTGAAGTGGGTCACGACGACGGTTCGAAGGTCGAGTGGACTCCGGATATTCCGGAAGGCAGCGATCGCGGGACCGGGCCGCCGAGGGTGAAGTTGATCGACTTCGGGCTGGCGGAGCGCATCACGGGCACGTTCAAC
>JAJFFE010000262.1 GCA_021776775.1 Planctomycetota bacterium
GTGCGGCCGAAAAGTGCTGTTGATGCGAGAGGTCGCGATTTCAAGGTCAGTGCGCCCGGCGAAACGCAGTCGTATTGCTCATACTTCGAGTTTCGCCGGGCGTGCTGGCCGCCGGAAGCTCGAGATCTCGCGCGACATGACTTTCCGGCCGCACCTCTAGCTAGAGGTGCGAACCAAATTTTCTGGGTAACGATCGAGGACCGGCCGGCGTGGGTCTTTTGTACGGAGAGGAGGAGGAGCCGCGAATGTTGGCCCACGACGCACTGGATCACTGGCCGAAGGTATTCGGGTTTGCGCAGTCCCTGACCAAGGACCGCAGCAAGGCGGAAGACTTCTGTCAGGAGGCGTTCCTGCGCCTTCTTGATCGCGTCGATTCGATCGACATGACTCGCTCGGTTCTTCCCCTTCTGCTCACGATCGTTCGTAATCTCGTCGTCAGTGATGCCCGGCGTCACCGACCCGAGTCGTGGGACGCGAGTATTCATCCCGATCCGGAGGATGCTCGTGCCGTCGATCCCGCTGTGGAAGCCGAACGACGTGAGTCGGCGATGTCGGTGCGGGTCGCGCTCGGTCGGTTGCCCGACAATTGGCGCGCGGCGCTCTACCTGAAGGACGGACTCGGGCTCTCCTACGCGGAGATCGCCGAAATCATCGACGTCTCGGTCGACACTGTCCGGACGATGCTTCACCGCGCGCGTCAACGACTGCGACAACTCCTGCCCGAAGGGAGAGCGTCATGATGCGGTGCGAAACGGTTCGCGACCAACTCAGCGCTTACCTCGACCGCGCTCTGGATGCCCACGAGCGCTCGCTCCTCGAACAGCATCTCGATCTGTGCTCGGAGTGTTCCCGGGAGTACGAGGAATTGGCGGTCGTGCGTCACGCCGCCGAAAGCGTCTTCGCCCGAGACATCGCCGAAGCGCCGCCACCCTCGCCGGACTTCCTTCAGCGCTTCCAGCAATCCAGGCAAGCCGATCGCTCGCGATCGAAAACGACTCGAAGGAGGTTCTCGATGTTGACGACGACAATGACCGGCGTGGGGTTGGCCGCTTCGCTCCTGTTCGCGTTCGTGTTCTGGCCCGTGGCTCCAGTGAACGCGACCCCAGCCGAGTTGCTCCGCCGCGCAAGCGAACGATATCAACGGCACCGCGATCTCGAGTTCTTGATCACGCCGCGGTCGGAAGCGATCGATCTTCTCGGCAAGCTGATGTCGAACTCGGATGACTCGAAGGCCGCGGACGAACGCGCGGCAAAGCAGAAAGACCAACTCGCTCCGTTTCGGTTGATCCTCGGTACGCCCAATCGGCTCTTGATCGACCCCGATACTACCGACGAAGGCTTTCGGCTCGGAAACAAGGCCGGCGGATTCGACGGCGAAACGTCGTGGTCTTACGACGCGGAGACCGACACCATCACGCTGAGCAAGGCGCCGGTGATGGAGTTCGGGAACACGACCGTAGATCTCGGCAAGATGAACGTGCGCGACGCGAATCTCATGTCGTTCTTGTCGTGGGGATTTGTCCGCAAAATGAGCGAGGCGAACGAGAGTGAGGGAACCGTCACAGAAGTGACGGGGCCATACGAGCGACGCGTCGGACACCGCGCGTTCGAGTTCGATTTGCGATCGGACGAGGACAGCGAGACACCGAAAGACAAAAGAATTCTTACGGTCACGGTTCGCGTGGTCATCGACCCGCGAAACGATCTCCTGGAAAAGGCCGAGTTCGACTTGGGCGTGGGTGGACTGAGCCTGTTCAACCTGAAGTGCGAACTCGTCGGCGTAAACCGAGGCCACGACGACTCACTGTTTCGCTATCAGACGCATGTCGGAAGCGACACGAAGATCGTGGTAAAGGAGGAGACAGCAGCGGAGGAGTCGAAGGAAGAGGAGTCGAAGGAAGAGAAGCCGAAGGAAGAGAAGCCGCAAAGGCCAAACGAAGTTGACGACTTTTGACACGAGCGGCTAGCGCGAGCTAGCCGCGGATAGGCGCGGATAGCCATTCGTTCACGTCTTGGGGGCCTGAATCACTGGGGCCAAATCGCAAGGCTATGTTCCGTAACCCCGAAGCGCGCGAGGCGTTTCGGGAGGGCTTCGAGGACACGCCGGGCGTCGCGTTCGTGCTTGAACACCATCACGAAATCGTCCGCATAGCGGACGATAGCTAGACTTTGGCGCGGCCAACCAGAGAACCGTCCCCGCTACGTCATGGCGGGGACGACACGAGTTTCACGACAACGTTCCGCTCGGCGCCGCGACGTAGCGATTCGTCACCTCCTGTACCACATCGCGATCGACTTCTGACGGAAGAGGGTGTGCGGCTCAGGGCGTCGAGTTGGCTGACCAAGGAGCCTGACGACCGCCGCCCGATCGTGTTGAATCCAGCAACCGAACGAGACACAATCACTCGGTGGGCTGGCGTGCTGACGATCTGTTTGGTTTTCAAACTCCATGCGACTCGCGACGGGCCACTGCTCGCAGTTTCCAAGCTCAGCCAGAACGTATTCCGACGACTTGGTTGACTACTGGGACACGACTTCATTGGAAGGTCCGCCGTGGGGCTCCGCGTCAATCAGAAGCACCGGTTTGTCGTTCCCGGTCATGGGGTCTTCGTGAAGCTAGAGGACTCGACGGGGCAACGAATTGGCGGAGCCGAATACATCGCGACGCTACCTTCGGGTGACACGGTCGAGGGCAAACTAGACGATCAGGGGACTGCGAAGATTGCTTGTCCTTCAGCCGGTGTAGTGAAGATCCAGTTCCCTGCCTACGACGAGCATGACTGGGACGAGCTCGAGCCCGTAGCGGTCGAAGCTCCGGCGTCGGAAGAACCTGGTGAATGGAAGGTTCCTCCCACGCCTGCGTTTCCACCGAGCCCGGCGCCTATCCGAGCCACGCTTCGCGACAGCCTTGGCGATCCGATCGTCGGTGAGTCCTACGAGGTCGTCCTCGACGGTGAAGTCGTGGCCGCCGGAGCGACGACGGAAGACGGTCGAGTGCGCACCGAGCCGCTGAAGCCTGGTCCGTACGAACTTCGATTCCTGCACATTGCGGAGGGCGACTGGGACGAACCCGACACGGAAGAGTCGACCGTCGACCCACCGGCGTCGGCAAGTGCTGCGAGCTGGGTTGTCCCCCCGGCCCCGTCGTTCCCGCCGAGCCCCGAGCCAATCCGTGCGTTTCTCCGCGATGCTTCCGGCGATCCCATCGTCGGCGAACCGTACCAGATCCTACAAGACGATTCGGTCGTCGCCGAAGGCTACACGAACTCGGATGGTCGAGTAAGAAGCGCCGACCTTGCGCCGGGCTCGTACTCGCTTCACTTCACCAACGTCGATGCCAGCGACTGGGAAGAACAGGAAGCGAGCTCCAGTGACGGTGAGTCGTGATTCGAAAAGACTGATCATCGTTCAGAAGTCATCCATACGGCGTGCTGACATAGCGAGGCTGACATAGCGAGGCTGACATGAAACACGTAGCGAAGCAGGGCGAAGATATCGCTTGGATCGCTCAGAAGTACGGGCGGCGCAACTGGAAGGCGATCTACGAGCACGCCGACAACGACGCGCTGCGCGAGGCCCGACCCGACCCCCATGTTTTGCAAGAAGGGGACGAGGTCATCATCCCTCCCGTCGAACCGAAGACTCACGAAGTGGAGACCGGCGGCGAGTACACGTTTGTGTTGCCAGTTCCGAAGCTCAAGGTTCGCATGTTTCTCCAAGATCACCTCGGCGTCCCCTACGACAGCAAGAAGTACCGACTCACAGTCGGAAACGATGAGTACGAAGGTCAGACCGACACCGACGGTCTCGTCGACGTCGAAGTAGCGGCGACCGCGAAGCAAGGCGAGTTGTTCTTGATCACGTCGCCTCCGTCTGCCGCGGCAGAGGTTGGGCACAAGTATGAACTGATGCTTGCCCATCTCGATCCACCGCAAACGATCACCGGCGCTCGGGCTCGGCTGGCGAATCTCGGATTCGATACGGGCGGCTCCGGAAGTGAAATCGACGACCGACTTCGTTCCGCGTTACGCACCTTTCAGATCCAAAACGAGCTCGAATGCTCCGATATCGCGGACGACGCGACGGAACTCGATGAACAGACAGCGGACGCACTTCGCACGGCACACGGCAACTAGCTATCTACCCCGCACGAGGACCTCATGGCGATCATCCGAGACATCGACGCAACTCCCGAAACCGACGCCGCGATCACAGCACACGTCGATGCCTACGATCCTGCGACCGGAAACTCGTGGCAACGTGCTCGCCATCGGAAGTACGCCAAGCGTCGCAACGACGCAGACTTCGACGCCCAACGATACTTGACGGCGAAATCGTGTGAGTACTTCAAGCAGGCGTTGTCGGGGAAGAAGGTCGGCACTCGCACGGCACCGGAGTACACGACTCGACTGACCAATCAGTTCGTCGAGCTGTTTCGACGCGGCGCCGAAGCGGGAGTCACAGACTACGCGACGGCGGAGATCGTTCGGCAATCGTTCCTCCGCGCGTTGGATGCGTGGAGTGCAGCAAAGCCCGAACACTGCCCTCGAGTCCCGGCTGACGCGATCGCGGCGCTGGTAACAGAGGAACACTCGGAACACTTCGCGAACGTGATCCACGCCGATCGCCTCTCGACCGTACGCCGAAGCGATCTCTTCGGCTTCTTCCTCCTCCACGATCAGTTCGACTACACCGGGAGCAAGGACTGGGCTCTCAAGAAAACGTTGAGCGGCAACTGGGCGTGGCTTTCGAAGCCGGCGCCGACGGAGGAAGAACCGAACCCCGCCGATCCCAACGCGGCTCGCCGACAGCAGATCGACGGCGCGTTAGCACTGGCACACACTCCGTACCTACTGCGCGACATCGCCGAGTATATCGGAGACGCCGCACCCGGAGTCCTAGACCCCGCCGTCGAAGCAGACACCTATCACGCACGGATCGTCGCGTTTCTGGATGACGACCACTTTCCTGGCGACGGAGCGGCGAAGAAGCTCAGGGCCGAAGAGAAGAAACTTCTCCTCGTCACGCTTCGCGACAAGCTACGGTTGAACGACGTCCAACGCGCAGGGTTCGGGACCTACAAGTCGCTCGAGGTCTACTGGATGTGCTACGAGTTGCTCGCAGAGCGAATCTCCGAAGCGCGACGCGCCGCGCTGCTCGAAGGGCTCGGCGAAGCGAACGTGCTGCTCCTCATCGAGCGTTGCTTCTCTGGCACTGGCCCGTACTACAACTTGCGCGAGGGCAGCTACCACGTAGTCGTCGCGATCCGCCGCAACTACGACGTGGGGACTCCGATTCGTGACATCGTCGAAGGATTACTCTCGACCTGGTACGACTACACGAAAATGACGGAACTGACCCGCAATGCCCACTACGGCCCCGTTGATGCGCCGCTGGACGCCGCGACGCTGAAGACCCAGCTCGAAGAGCACGCCGACAGTCGCGTGGATGAATTCATCGCCTGGGTCAAAGGCGACATGAAGACCAAACTCAATCAGATCAAGGGGCGGGTGCTGGTCGCAGATGTCGAAGCATTGGCGACGGACGCACTGAAAGCGACCGCCAAGGTCTACAACCGAGCCGCCGGAGATGTCGATGCACTCATGGCGTGGGTTGACGAGACGTCGACCCGCGACCACTTCATCGCCTTCCTCCGAGTCTTCGGCTTTCGACCAAAGCACACGTTCGAGTCGTCAAGAAACGGACCACAAGAAGGGACGCAGGTTCTGTTTCAATGCATGTGGCAGATCCTCCTGAACGTTCGAACGCTCGCCGACCCGGACAAGACGGCGTACGCGGATGGTTTGCGTCGCATCGGATTCGCGCTGCCCACCGCCGGAAAGCCACTTCGGCAGTTTCACTACGTGAGCTCGCAGCTCGAGACCATCGCGGCCGTCGTCGCGGACATCGGCGAGGGAACGCTCGCCGACTACCCCTTCATGGTCTTCGATCAGTCGACCGCCAATGTGTTTGATCAAAATGCGGCGTACCTCGGGGAACTGACCGACGCGATGGATGCCAACATCCACCACATCGGTATTCGTGCGGTGGTCGATCTAGCAAACACGCTGGAGATCACGGAATTCTTCATCACGACCGAAGTCGACACTCGGGAACACTGGCTCGACGACGACCTCCTTGCGCATAAACACGCGACCGGACGGCTCAATTGTGGCTACGGCGGCTGTCGAAACATCGTGGCCGTCTTTGGGGCGATGTTTCATCTCGCCCTACGCGCTGGAACCGTCGCGACCTTTGCCGAATTGAAGGACCTCGACGAGGCCGTCTTGGCGAGGCTTCTCCGGCGCGCCCTCTTCGAAAAGCCGTTCTTGGTCATGGGCGATGACGATCTCACCTTGCTGCCCGGTTTCATGCACTCGAAAGCGGCGATCGCTCACTGCATCGCACGTCCACCGATTCGACGCCAGGTCCAGCTCGCTCGCGGCGGCGCGCAAGTCGTTCGGGATGAGGTCCCGTACGTGAAAGTGATGACGCTCATCCAGGGGCGGGGAACCACTACGGTTCCCGGGGGTGCTCTCGAGACCGGCAAGATCACCGGCTATGCGAACAAGCTCGATCTCTGCAAGCTAATAGGGGCCGGTGTCGGAAAGTCGATATCCTGGAACGACGTCCGACTTCACAAGAGCTACGGGGCGTACTCTTACGCGACAGCGCTCATGGCCGGCAACCTCCTTCACCCGGCGAGCTGCGCCGATCTCCCTCACCCGACCGAAGAGAAGGTCATGAACGGGATGGTGTCGATCGTCGATCAATTGGGGCACACGTTGCACCACCCGACCGATCGCTACGATTCGCTGCCGAAGCGAAACCTCGGGCTGTGCTTCTACGTCCAAAAAATCGAGCTGGCGACCACCGTCACTGGCTACGCCGGTGGCTACACGATGCCGTGGAACACGCCAGCGGGATCGCTCGGAGAAACCTATACCAAAGCGCTCGAAGCAGAGACCAAGACCGCCTATCAGGAACATGTTCTGGCTCAAGCCAGTGGCTGGACTGGTCACAACAAACTCAAGACGAAAGAGGAAGTCGCCGCCGATTTCGCTGCGATGCGCACGGCTATGGCCGCTGCGTTCCGCGCTGACCCCCTGCTGCTCAAAGAGGTCAACGAGTTGGAGGCGGGCTACAAGTTGCTCTGCACAGAGCGAGACGCGGCCGTCTTCTACGGAACCGAAGCGTTACGCGGGATCGACGACCCGACCCAGGCCGTCGCCATCGGACGGGGCATCGCCGGCGCCGTCAACGCGTGGAACGACGAATACGACAGTGACGAGTCCGAGGTCCGACTGCGTTTCCGAAAGTCGAACCTGACCCACATGATGTACCTCTCGATCGTCTCAGTGATCGGCGGACGTTTCTACCGACTGCTGGGAAGGATCATCCATCTCTGCAATGAACATGCAGCCGATCCGGAGTTGGTCGCCCCGCCGCCCGAACTGATCGTCCCGGTCGCCATCGATGTCGAAGTAGGTGCCGCAGGCATCGACAACCCACCGGTCGAACTCATCGGCCCCGTCGCGGACGAAGGAAGCGAAGAAGGCAGTGAGTCCGGAAGCGACGAGGAGGAACGCGCCGCGGTTAAGTGTGTGCTGTGTGAAGAGGACGCGCCTGCCGTTTACGAGTGCACCGAATGCCAGACGGCATTCTCGGTGTGCGCGGCTTGCGCCATCGAGTATCACCGCCGAGTGGACACCGAAGCCGAGGAAATGCCCGAGTTGTGCTCGGAGCACCTCCCGGCTCGAGTCTGAGTGCAAAGATGAGCAGCCGATAGTTTGAAGTGTGGCTCAGTCTCATGGGTCACAACCGGCGCCCCGAGCGACTCGCCGATCCGCACCCGGAACAAGCGGGCTAGAATCAGACGCTCTCCCCTGTGGCCAGGACACCCATGATCGAAGTTGCCTACCTTCATGAGTTCTCGACCATGAACGGTGGAGAGCGTTCTTTTCTGAACCTTCTGTCGAACCTCGACCGTGAACGTTTCACGCCGGTCGTGCTCGCCCCGGGTGACGGCGGACTCGCGGACGAAGTGCAAAAGCGTGGCGTCGAGTTCCTCGACTACAGGATTCGTCAGAACGGTCGTCGTCGTGACTTCGACGAAGTCGCGGCCGAGGTTGCGGCCGTCCTACAGGATCGAACGACAACCATTGTCCACGGCAACTCTCTCTCGGTCGGGGAGTACTGTGGACTCATCGCCGACAGTATCACTGGGCGATCGGTCGTCTCTGTCAGTCACGTTCGTGACATTCAGAAACTCAAGCGCAGTCGTGTCGACCGCCTGAACCGAAACGACGCGATCATCCCCGTCTCCCACGCGACCAAGGATCACCTTGTGTCTCAGGGTGTGTCGGCGAGTCGCCTGCATGTGATTTGGAACGGGATCAACCAGGACTTCGGGGCCGATCACCCGCCACCGTCTGGGTTGTGGGCGGGCGACGACGGTCACGCGCCGCTGGTGGCGTGCATCGGACAGATCTGTCTGCGCAAGGCTCAGAATCTATGCCTCGAGGCGATGGTCCCGGTTCTGCGATCACGGCCGCACGTTCACTTCGTCGTTGTCGGCGAACGCTTCTCGCAAAAGGAAGAGAGCGTGCAATTCGAGCGTGCCCTCGAAGACGGGGCGGCACAGGCGGGCGTGTCCGATCAGGTCCATCTACTCGGTTACCGCAATGACGTTCCCGCGCTCATGCGTCGGATTCATGTGCTCGCGCATGCGGCGCATCAAGAACCGCTCGGCCGTGTGCTCATCGAAGCGCACAGCGCTGGAGTTCCGGTCGTGTGCACGGACGTTGGCGGATCGCGTGAAATTGTCGAGGACCGAGTCACTGGATTTGTGGTTCCGCCCGAAGACGCACGCCAACTCGGAGATCACGTGGCGACGCTTCTCGATGACTCGACCATGCGCGACCAAATGGGCGCCGCCGCGCGCGCCCGAGCGGAAGATCGCTTCGACCCCACGCTGTCGAGTCGACGCGTGATGGATCTGTATGACGCGCTGGTATCGAGACCAGCGCCGTAGCCACGCGATGCAGCCACCGCAGTGGCAGGTCGTCGCTGCCTTCCATCCTGGTCGGCCCACGGAAGCTCGATCGAGCGCAGCAATCGGCATCTGACGTCCGCCGCCAAAGCGGGGGTTTCTCCTATTGCGATTGCCTCGACGGAGCGACCCCGAGCCGTGTACGCTTCCGTATTGGACAAGGAGCGACTATGCGACGTAAAGCTTTGAACTTCAGCGGCATCGGTATTGCCGTGGGATCGATTGCGGCGGTTCAATTCGCGGTCGGGGCGACCGGATGGCTCGACGGGTTTCCGAGCTGGAGCCGGCACTGCCACGTGACCATGGCAACGGCTACGGTGGCAGCAACCATCGCGGTGTGCTACGACCGCAGTGAGCTCGAAGGCTACTTCCGGGGATACGGACGGATCACCCTTACGCAGATACGCTCGGAAGTCTCCTATACCGAGGCGCGTCATCAAGCGTACCGGAGAGTCGCGGCGTTCTTCGTTCCCGTCGGAGTCTATCCGGTCCTGCTCGCCGGCGTCCTGCTCTTGATATGCGGCCTTCGCTCGATGGCGCGTACCTTGAACGCAGAAGATCTCAGCTACATCACAGTGCACGGGTTAGCGATGTTCCTAATACCCGTGTTGGCGGAGAAGATCCTGCGGCCTATCCGCCAACGTTTCGACCTCCCCCCTCGTGTGGTCGCGCCAGATCTTGCGGGAGTTCGTCATGGTCAGTAGTGCCACTGCCAATGGGAAGGTCATGGTCGACTCGATTCGAGGCTCGATGACTATCGACCCTCCAGCCCTCCGCTACCGAGTCGCGCTTGCCATCGGAGTGCTGTTCCTTCCGGTCGCCCCTGCTCTGTACATCGCGTTCTTGGGTTGGGCCGGCTGGCTCCTGACTGTCGCAACAGAACAGCTCTTTGGGCTATTCCCTGGGTTCATCCTACTCGAGGGGATTCTATGGGTCTCCCTCTTGGCTCTCGGCTGGGCGTACTACGGACTCTTGATCGTCCAGCTCTTTGCACGCGGCCGCACCTTGAATGGCGAATTGGAGATCACCACGTCGACTCAACCCGATCTCATGCGATTCGTGAACCGACTTTGCACTGCAACCGACGCCGACTTACCCAAGCGAGTGTTCTTCACGACGGACGCCAACGCGAGCGCAGGCTATGACAGCCCCATGGATTGGATTGCCGGGCGGCATTCGATTGGGATCGGGCTGCCCTTGGTCATGACCATGAGTGCGCGCGAGTTTGCAGCGGTCTTGGCGCACGAAATTTGCCATACGACTCAACGAGACGGGCGTTGGGTCTACGTACTAGCGCGCGTCGACCGTTGGTTCTATGCCATGGTGTTTGAACGATCCTGGCTCGAGAGACTACTCTTCATGTCGGAACACTCGCACCCGCTCCGACACCTCATATTTGCTCCGGCATGGATCGCCTTTGCGTTCAACCGAACGATGCTCGCGGCAATTCTGCGACAACGCGAATTTCACGCGGATCGGCTCGCGGCGAGGGTCGGAGGAAGCGAGGCGGTCGCGGAGTCGTTGAGAAAGTCTATGCACCTCGGTCACGGCCAAGCTCGCACCACTCTCGATCACCTCTTCTTGGAATGTGATCGGCAGCTAGTCGACGACATTCCCCAACTCATCGTCGCACGCGCCGAGGAGAGCGCGATGCCGACGCGACGTAAGTTGAACCTCGACAAGACCCGGTTCTTCGACACGCACCCGTGTTACCGAGAGCGGTGCGAAGCGGTCGCACGTCTCGACGATTCCGAGTCGAGCCGGACCCCCTTGGTCGATAGCGAAACGTCGTCTCACGGCTTGGTCCGCAACATCGCAGCGACTTGCAAGGCGGCAACTCGACACCTTTACCAACAAGCCGGGGTCGCTCTCGATCGCACAAAACTTATCCCCGCCAACTCGGCGCTTGCCAACACGGACCACGCGATCGAAGCGCTCGAGAGCTACAACGCTTTCACGTCTGCCGTTGCCTCCGTTCGCTATCCTCTCCAAGTCAAGTCGTCGCAACTCGGCAGTCTTGGAAACCGGACCGACGAAGTCAGCGCAGATCTCCGTGCCTGGAAGACGGCCTTCGAGAAGTTGTCTCCGGAGTTGCCGCACATGGTTGCCAACCACACCGAAGCCCACGGTGCCACCTTGGAGACGGACTCGGTGGCGCGGCTCGCCGGAATCGACGGAGTCGATCTCCCCGCCCAGCATCCACTGCGGAAACTCGTCCGTGACTCGGCGAGTACCAGGATTGCGCAGTTGACGGCTCGCCGAGAATTCGAGGAGATCGACCTAAAACGAGCCAACGCCGAATCCGCGATTCGCGCGCGACTGACGCTCGCGCTGGTCCTTCTCGGTGACCCACGCGTTCGCCGCTCGGTCGTCGATGGAGAACGGCACTACGGTCAAAGCAAACGCCTCTACCCCTATCTGAAGGAATTCGCAGAAATCTCCGCTCACTGTTTGGAGATCGAACGAATCGGATGGGAGTTGTCCTTGTTCCGTCAGTGCCTGTCCGTCTCCAAGGACGTTAGATCCGTGATTCCACCGCTCGAGGCTCGATGGAGGGCAGGCTGGAAGTCGTTGAGCCGTCTCTTCGACCACCTAGCACGAATCGAGGATCCGTTCGCGGGGACTGGCGATTCCATCGCCTCGTTCAACGGTTGGACGTTCGACGAAGACGACCCGGCGGTTTGGGGGCATCAGGTCATGTACTTCTTGACCGACCTCGAAGACCTCTATGGCCGGGTACTGGGTCAACTCTCCGCGGCGGCACTCGCCGTCGAGGCCAGCTTCGGCTTTCCCGCTTCGTGACTCACCAGTTCGATTCCCATGCCGCCGTCGAGCTTCGTCCGAGCGATTGTTCCTACGCTCGCCATCGCGTGAACCTCCTGGCCTTCTCATCCCATCGAGGAGCATGATCGCATGACTCCAAGTCAACTCACCTTCAAGCCGATCGACCTCGAGGCGCATGGGCAGTTGTGTGTGGCGTTTCGCCGCGACTCGTTCATCTGCAGCTTCGGTGAGGACGGTTTCTTCGACGAAGCCGGTCCCAACGGGGTGAACTACCTCGCGCAGCTTCAGTTGCGCACGGCCAAGTTCCGAGACGGGTACGTTCACGTCTGGCGCGGAGACGAAATCGTTGGGCAGATGGAGATGCAGATTCTCGACGCGCCACGACGCGGATACGTCAACCTCTTCTACTTGGTCGAGGAGTTACGGGGCTCGGGCCTCGGCGGTGAGCTTCAGAAGTACGCGATGCAGTTCATGCGTCGTCACGGAGTGGACACCGCCCAGCTGAGCGTCAGCCCCACGAACACAGAAGCGCTTGCCTACTACCGCAAGCACGGGTGGAGAGACCTCGGGCTGCGACCCGGGCGCGACGACGTGCATCTGCTCGAGCGCGACGTTCCGGCCGTGGACTCGGCGTCGGCGGGCGGAACGACGAGCTAGCCGCACGGCTTCACGAAAGTAGCGCGTTGGTGCGCCGTCATTGGACGATGTCGTAACGTTGAGAAACGCAAGCGGCAGTGCCGACGCCGGCCCTCTGCAGGGCCGTGCGCCGCGGCGAGGCAGTGCGAACCGCTACCCGGGCTAGCGGTTCTACCAGGTACCGTTCCTATTTCGGGTTGCGGTTCTTCTCCAGCTCGTCGCTCTTGAAGGGGTGCTCCTTCATGATCTCCTCGAACAGGTAGACGTCATCGCGATCGCCCAAGCTCTTGCGAACGGCGGCAACGGTGGCGGGCGACACGGGTTTGGCGCTGTTGCCGAAGGTGTTGCGCGTGTACGTCAGCACACCGGCAACTTCGCGATCGCTGAGGACGTCCTTGAACGGAGTCATGGGCGGTAGACGGTCGGTCTCGGTTCGGAACCACTTCCCGTCGAGCTCCATGTCTCCCCACAGACCGTGCAGGGTGATCTTGATCAGACGCTCGGGATCGCCGCCGGTCCAGGCGTTCGGCGTGATCGCGGGGTACTGTTCGGGGAGTCCCTTGCCGTCGAGTTGATGGCAGGTGACGCAAAGCGTATCGCGCACGTACACTTCCGCCCCAAGTCGGTAGAGATCGAGTTCCGGCTTCTTGAAGCCGCGACGCTTGAGTTCCGCCTCGGCTGTCAATCGCGGGCGCACTTTCGCTTCTGGTTGGTTGCCACCCGGGGCGATCTTCCTCGGATCACGCGCCCAGAAGTGTTCGACCGTCTTGGCTGCGGTGCGCGCGTGCCCGACCGGCGAAGCGAGCACCGTCGCGAGCAGCTCGTGATTCTGCACGTTGTGCTGTTGGTGCACCCAGAGCGCTTCCAGCAGATGGTGCGCGTGGTTGGGGTCGTTGGCGTCCCACTGCTTCACCCACGAGCTCACTGCTGCAATGACGTCGTCCGTGTCGCGTTCACTCAGTTCGACGTGCACGCGATGTCGAACGATGTTGGTGGGTACGGTGAGAAGATCGAGCAAGTCGGCGATCGGTTGACCGTCGACGTTGACGTGCTCCATCAGAGGACGACCGGTGGCCGTGATCCGGTACACCCGTCCGTGCTCTTTGTCTCGGTTGGGATCGCGAACGTTGTGCTGCATGTGGCCGATGATGACGTTCTGCCAGTCCGAAACGTAGAGGGCACCATCGTCTCCCACCTCGACGTCGGTGGGACGGAAGTTTCGATCACCGCGGGAGCGAATCAAGTCAGCGGTCGGTGTGCCCCAAACGTCGCCGTTCTCCTTGGTCTCGAGCGTGTACTGCTTGATCCCGAGGAAACCAATCGTGTTCAGGACCAAGAAGTTTCCCTGGTTCTCATCGGGCAAGTGAGCACTCGACAGAATTCCGTTCGCGGCAACGGGCCGCACCGTCTTGTCGAGGAGCTTCTGCATTTTGAACGCCCCCTCGCCGTGCGGTCGCACCTGGTAGCACTGCCCTCCCGTACCGTCCGAAGCGAAGTGATAGCCCCAGTAGTCGAAGCAGATCCCGTGCGGGTTCGGACTGTTGTTGGCGTGAAACGCAAACTCGAACGTGCGCGGGTTGAATCGGTACATAGCGCTGTTGCGATGCTCTTGCGCCTTCATCCACGGTGTCTCGACGTTGCTGACGTGGAAGACACCGCGCTGATAGTAAATGTTGCCGTCCGGCCCGTAGACGAGGTTGTTTGCACCGTGATGCGTGTCTGCGGAGTCGAGGCCGTGCATGATGCGTACGCGGACGTCGGCGACGTCATCGCCATCGGTGTCTTTGAGAAAGACAAGGTCTGGTGCGCTGGCCACGATCACCCCGCCGCCCCAGAACTCAAATCCGGTCGGGTTGTGGATCTTGGCGAAGGTTATTGCCTTGTCGGCCACGCCGTCGCGATTCTCATCGGGCAAGATGAGCAGGCGATCGGTCATCTCTTTGAGCGGTTCCCACTTCGGGTAAGTCGACCACGCGGCGACCCAGAGGCGGCCCTTCGTATCGACCGACATCTGGACCGGGTTGACCAGCTCGGGAAACATCGCCTCCGAAGCGAAGAGGTTTACTTCGAACCCCTCGGCGAGTTCGAGCTGCGCGGTTGTCTCTTCCGGCGTCATGAACGAGAGCTGACCCTCCTTGTTCTTGTCGCTGCTCTTCGACTTCCCGCCGACGTTCGAGATGACCGTGACGGGAGGGGGGACGTTCGAGTCGTCGACTTTGTAGCTGTCGTCACCGTTGGCGACCGCCCACACACGCTTGTCTCGGTTGGCCGTCATCACGTCGATCATGGTGAGCTCATGCCACAGCACGTCTCGGTTCGACTGGTTGTCGACGAACTTCAGCCCGGCGCGGCCGCCCCAGACGTCATTTCCGTCGGTCGCTCGATAGCGATTGAACCAGTGCCAGTTCTTGTCCAGAACCGCCTGACGAATCCGCTCGACCTTCACCCGCTCGGCCGACGGGCGAAGACCGAAGAGCGTTCGCATTACATGCTGGGCGATCTGATCGTTGCCCTCGCTGTTTAGATGAATGCCATTGATCGTCAGCGGAGCCGAGTTCTTCTCGTAGAGCTCGAGCGAGCCGTTGAACAAGTCGACATACGGCAGCCCTTTGTCTTGCGCCACCGCCGCCGTCGCTTCGGCGTACGCCGCGAGACAGAGGTTGTTGGCGCTGCCGTCTGGGAGGTTGGGGCTCCCGAGCGACTCGTGCGCAATGGGCGAAAAGAGCACGATCTTCGGCGGCCCCTCGCCGTTGTACTTGCGCGTCAGCGTGTCGTCGACCCACGCGCCGAGCTGCTGCCGGTAGCTATCGGGGTTGTTGTCGTACGACTCGTTGTAGCCGAACAACGCGAAGATCACGTCGGCCTTGGAAATCTCCAGATACGTGTGCGGATCGATGAAGCCATTGTTCCGCGGGCGGTGAGCCACCATGTCGCCGGAGAAGCCGTGGTTGCGAAACACGATCTCGCGGTCCGGCCACGCCGACTGAACGTAACTCTCCAACCAGCCGTCGTGTTGCATCCGCTCGGCAAGAGTGTTCCCCAAGAGAACCACGTGGGCGCCCTTTTCGAGTTCCATTTGCGCCGGGGGCAACGGCACCGGAGCGGCCGCAGCCTTGGGAGCGGAGGTCGGCCCGGACGGTGCCGGCTCAGACGGCGCCGGGGAGCATTGCGTCAAGCTGAGAGCCAAAAGGACGATCGCGGACGTGATTGTAGTTCTCTTCATCATCGATTTTCTTCGCGTGGAATTTTCCGTCTGCCCAATGAAGCGAGGGAGTCTAGTCGATTCGCGATCCCAGGAGACTGGCACCTTGGGACGTCGCTCACCGACCGAATCCGGACCGGGAACCTACCTGGCGAGCCCGCTCGCGCCAAGAAGAACGCTCCCAGCCGCCCGCATAACAGTGACAGACACTCGCACACGGGCAGGACCCCAAAACGGTGATAGACGCGCGGTAGCCGCCCCCCGCTTCCTCCGAAGCGCGGCACTCCGAAGGCGGCCGATCGTGCCTCTCAGGTTACGGCCGACCCAATTCGGACGTCGATCGCCGCAGAACCCCTCGGGCACGAACCAAGGGAGCTCGACGAGGTGCGAGCGGCGTCACGGGGACCGCGGGGACGTGAATTTGACGGGTGGATGTCACGGTTGGAACGGTGATGGTATCTGTGGATAGGCGAGGTGAGTCTGAGACCGGAGAGGCTCACAGCCGGGCCAGCCGCTCTCGAGATCTTTCGGAGATGGTTATTGCCGACAAACCGTCGTCGTGCATAGGCTTGCAGCGTCGTCGCCTCGCAGCGAAGTCTTCGGCGCGCTCAAAATCCAAGAAAGTTGCATCACGGAGCGTAGCTCGATACGCGCACCTGTGCGGCCGGTGCGATTCGTCCTCACCGGCCGGCGCACAATCTGCTCCGGGCACTCGCAACCGTACTGCGAGGCGCCTCGCCTCACTTGGGCTCATCGACCGGGAAGAGATCACAATGCGATTCTGGATCACCCTCGCCGCCACCGTTCTGTTGTCGTCTGCGCTGTTGGCACAACCGACCACGATCATCGAATACCAGCGAATCATGGGGACCGGCACCGCCGGAGACCGCTTTGGCGGACCTTGGGAAGATGCTCCAACTCCTTTCCAGTCCGGAACCGCGGTCGCCGTAGATGGGGAGCTTGCCGTGATTGGCGCGTGGGGTGACGACACGATCGGTGACCGGGCCGGGGCCGCCTATGTGTTTCGCCGCGTCGGCACGGAGTGGGTCGAAGAACAAAAGCTTCTCGCGAGCGATGGAGTGCTCCTCGACTACGCGGGGTGTGCGGTGGCGATCGATGGCGACACCGTCCTGGTAGGAGCGTTCGGAGCGACGGTCGGAACGTTCATCGACGCTGGGAAAGTCTACGTTTTCAAGTTCGACGGCACGGAGTGGATCGAAGAGCAGATACTGACTGCGAGCGATGCCCACACCATCCAACACTTCGGTTGGTCGCTTGCGATCGACGGTGACGTCGCCTTGATCGGTGCGGACTGGGACAACGAAATCGGTCCTTACGCCGGGGCCGCATACATCTACAACTACGACGGATCGACCTGGGTCGAACAGCAGAAGCTCCTCCCTAGCATCGGCGAGGCGAACGACGTTTTCGCCTACGCCGTCGCCATCGAAGGCGACACGGCTATCCTCACGTCTCCGTACGACGATCACTCCGGCTTCGTCAACGCGGGCACCATTTTTCATTTCGAGTTCGATGGCGCCTCATGGAACGAAACGCAAACGCTTACCGCAAGCACCGCGGAAGCAGAAGGCAGGTACGGAGTCAGCGTTGGCCTGTCGGGATCGAGAGCAGTGATTGGCACGCACGTCGGCACGGCCTACACGCTGCTGCGCACCGGTGGGTTCTGGGACGAAGAGCAACTCCTCACCGCCAGTGACGACACGCTTTTCAACTCGTTCGGTGAGGCGGTCTCGATGTTCGACGAGACCATCCTTGTCGGTCGTCGACGCTCGCCGGAGGCGGGAACAAACACCGGCTCCGCCTACGTGTACGAACTCGAGTCCGGGGGTTGGGTCGAGACGCGCAAACTCATGGCAAGTGAACCGCAAGCCGGTACCCACCTCGGCGCTTGCGTCTCAACCGACGGAGCGACCTTCCTCGTTTCGTCTCCGTACGATCCGGTGGGAGGGGCGGCCTATCTCTACGACGGCAAGAAGTTCCTCCGAGGCGATGCCAACGCCGACTCCGCCGTCGACCTGAGCGACGTGGTCTTCATCCTTGCGGCCGGGTTCGTCATCGGAAGCCCGCAACCTGGCTGCACGGCAACCGCCGACGCCAATGGCGACGGTGCATACGAAGCGGTCGCCGACGCGGTCTATCTCATCTTCGCCACGTTCGTCATGGGATCCCCGCCGCCACCCTTCCCTTTCCCCGACTGCGGCATGGGCGCAGCTAGCGACTATGACCTCGGTTGCGACGTCGTGAGCTGCCCGTAGCGCCGTACGTCCGCTACCACAGAAACACCGACAGGGAAGCGAGGCGTCACCCGCAAGGGTGGCGCCTCTTCGTTTGCCACGCCGACCGCGGTGCGAACCGTCGGAGAGGTGTGTGCAGTTTCGTGACAGGACACACGCAACTCTGCTCTCCACCCCTGCAATCGCGCGCTCGCCGTGGCACATGCCGTGCGTATCCAGAAGCGCTCGTGGACCCTCGCCCTGAGGAGGTCCGAGTTCACCCATCATGAATCGGAGAACGGAATGGCAACTCGACTCTTGCTCGCGCTCACCATGACCCTGTTTGCCGCTGGCGCCGTCAGCGGACAGGTCGCTCCGCCGCCGCCGCATCGCGCGACCTTCAGCTCAGGCGGCACATTCCTCGGCACCGTCGTCTTCAACGGTACCGGCCCCGGGAGCACGTCCGGCGACACGGGAACTGCCGACGCGTTCGACGCCGACGGAAACCATGTCGGTACCGGGTCGTGGATTATCGACGATCAGGGCAACATGCTGCTATCGATCGCCGGCGCGCTGGTCACCCTTCACGAGTTCTACCAAAGCTTGAACCCAGCCGTAGTGCAGGGGCCTGGAGGTGGCACGACTGGGGCCGGCGGCGCAACCTGGGACAATCCGGACTATCAATAACAGCTCACGACGTGACTGGTCCTCGGAAGAGCAAGCGAGGTCTGCTCCCAAATCGCAGACCTCGCTGACGCCCGTTCGAGAGAACTCTCCAGCCGCTTGGTTCCACGAAAGCCCTCAGGGCATACGGGTCACATACACGTAGTAGGCGCTTCGGGTCTTGCCGTCCGGCATCGTCAAGATCGTGCGCAACGTTGTTCGGCCAGCGCCGAGTTCAATGTTGAACGTCGCGTGCGTCGCCCCCGCCTCGACGGCCGTCTCATGGCTCTTCCCGCCCAACTGAATCTCGGCGTGAGTCGCTTCCACCGAAGCGTCGAGGTGTCGCGGCCAACGGCGCAGCTCCACCTGGTAAGTCCCGGCGCGGTAAACGTCGACGGACCACTGCCCGTGAAGCGGTAACCCCTTCTTGATATGCACCTGACTCCACGGACAGCCCCCCGGGCCGATGCGATGCCAATCGTGCGCGTGCAAGACAGTGGTCGCTTCAGCGTCCGATCCAAGCCCAATGTGCACTGTGCGCTCGATCGCCGGTGTTAGGCTTTGCCACCACTCGTCGTACGCCCGAGTCAATTGAGTCACGACCGGGGGGTGCGCAGCCGCGACATTCTTCGCTTGCCCCGGATCTGCGCGTATGTCGAACAGCTCCTTGCCGTTGACCAACCGCCAACGCTTCGTCATGACGGCACTCTTGCGCCACTTCACCGGCTCACGCAATCGCTGCGAATGGACAAAGAGCGTTCGCTCGGGCATGGCGCGCTTCGGGTCTCGCAAGCGAGCCGCGAAACTGACGCCATCGAGCGGTAAAGTTCCAGCGTTCGTCGCGCGGCTAACGCCGCACAGCTCGAGTAACGTCGGTAACACATCGATGTGCGCGGCCAGCGAGTCTTCGTCCCGCCCGCCGCCGACTCCACCGCCAATTCCACCGCCCGGCCAGCGAACGTAGCACGGAACGCGATGCCCGCCGTCGTACTCCGAACCCTTGTTGCCACGCATCCCCGCATTGAAGCCAGCCCACTGCCCGTTCTTCTTGCGCTGCCGATCCACCCGTCCGGCCGCCGTCCCGTTGTCCGTCATGAACACGAAGATCGTGTCCTTGGTCAAACCGAGTTCATCAAGCTTCCGCAGCAGAATCCCCACGTTCGAGTCGATGTTCTCGATCATGCCGTAGAACTTCGCTTGGTTCGGCGCCACGCCCTTCTCGACGTAAGGAGCGCTCCACCGTTCGGCCACGTTGAGCGGACCGTGTGGCGCGTTGGTGGAAAGGTAACAGAAGAAGGGGCGCTCCTTGTTCGCATCGATGAAGCGCATCGCTTCGCGAAACCAGACGTCGGTGCAATAGCCTTTGAACGCTTCGGGGTTGCCGTTTCGCCAATACGTGTCGTCGAAGTAGTCGTTGCCCCACCAGTCGGGACCCTGCCCCACCCCGCCGCCGCCGTGACGCACAACTTCGTCGAACCCTTGATCGAGCGGCCGAAGAGGATAGTTCTCACCCAAGTGCCACTTGCCGAACATCCCGGTGCGATAACCCGCCCCCTTCAACTCTTCGGCAAGCGTACGCTCGGACGAATCCATCAGCGACCGTCCCAGGATCGTGTGCCAAACCCCGGTGCGCGTCGAGTAGCGCCCCGACAACAACGCAGCCCGTGTCGGCGAGCAGGTGGGATCGACATGGAAGTCGGTGAAGCGCATGCTCTGACCGTGCAGGTCGTCCAAGTTCGGAGTACGAATCATGGAGTTACCGTGAGCCGCGATGTCTCCGTACCCTTGATCGTCCGTCATGATCAGCACGACGTTCGGGCGTCGCCCCTGGGATTCCGCCGGCAACGCGCTGCACAATAGGAGCAACGGGATCAAACACAGACAGCCGGTCAGTGTGATTCGCATGGGGAGGTCCTCTTTCTCGCGGCGCGACTGCCTGCCGGCGACATTGAACTGCTTCATTCGCTCGTCCAAGGAGAGGACCGAACGACATCACCGTGATGTCCGCTGACCTTCGACTCGGCCAACCGCAAGCGGGTCGATGAACCAACGGAATCCGCCAACGTCGCTAAAGAACAACGACCGCCGGTTCTTCTTCAGCCATGCAGCCAACTCGACCGACGTACAGGCGCTCTGATCTGGCAGGTATCGATCGACCAAACGCTTGGCTCGTGGATCTGCAGCATCGGTTGCCAGCAGTTCAACGATCTTGTCCAGCATCTCGAGCTTACGGTTGGAAACCCCGAATGCCTTTGCATCCGGGTCCAGTTCGAACCCACGGTCTGCGGGACGCAGGTACTCTAGATTTTCTGTGTAGTACGCTCGCAGCTTCGCGGTATCCATCTCGGTCTCGGATTGAACCGACTCCGGAAATAGATCTCGGATCCAGCCATTTTCTTTCTTGTCCTGGTGCTGGCTCACGTAGCCAACGTAGACCTGTGACCACATGCGGCCCGAATGAGAACGCCCAGTGATCGGACGTCGGTCGTGCTGCTTCATGTAGCAGACCGTGTTCAAGAAGACTTGCTTCGCGCTGTCGGTCAGGACGCGAGGGTCGCCGAAGAAACCCCACAAGAAGTAGTTGCCGTGTCGACCGAGCGCGACCGATCGTGAGCCCTTACTGTTGACGCCGGAAGAGATCCACTCACCGTCGGGAGAATCTTCGAGACCATACGGATCGGAAACCACGCCGACGTCGATCTTCGGAAAATCGACGGTCTGGACGCGCCACGCTTTCATCGTCGCAGGCAAGTCTCGGCCTTCGGGCCACGACGCGTACCCTTTCGGAGTGTCGATCTCGATCAGTTCGATCTTGGGAGCCAACGGAGTACGAAAGATGGGGTGCTCTAGGCGCATCCCGTGCGCCTTGTCATGCAGGCACAGTCACAACCACGTCAGCTTGCTGGTTCGTCGTGCGATCTCGGCACCAACGGCGCCGATGCCGATGACAGGCTTCGAGAACGATCGGTCGAGTCGAACGCGATGCCCCCGGTCACTTTGGTACTCACCGTCGACATAGCGGCTCTTCCAATCGGCGACGACCACGTCGTAACCTGCCGCGGCCTCGTTCGAAAGCTCCTCCAAGCTGATCTTCCCGACCTTGGCGAAGTGCTGTCCGAGAAACTCGACCCACGCGGTTTCGCGCTCATCCCCAGGTGCGCCCGCGTAAAGGATCGACAGCTTCTGATAGTCACCGAGATCGAGCGGCTCGTCCGCGGCAAGAGCCGACGGTCCCCACGAGACGAAGCATCCGAGAATCATCCAAGACAGGATCGATCGCATGGTTTCTCCCTCCGAGCGTTGCATGAGGCGACATCGTAAACCCGCGATCCGTCGAAATCACTCGTCGCGGAGTTTTTCGGGAGTGTAGTTCCTCATCGTGCCGCGACCTGAACCTGGGGTGCCCCGTACCCAGCGGGGCACAGTCGGACCGATTGAGGACACTGACGGTCCCCAATCGCAAAATAGGCCCGCAGAACTCCGCGGCAACACGCCACCCATCCCCATGTCAGTGTCTGTCACTGCTCTGGAAGAACGAGGCCCTTGGGTTGATTTGAGGCAATCTGAGAAAACTGGTCACACGAAAGGCGCCTCCTCCTTGTCCCTTCAGCGCCCGCGATTGCGGGTGGTGTCACGGACCAACAACGAAGGAGGAGCGAAATGGCTCGCGCAATACCGTTTGGAATCGTCTGTTTCATTGTCTACCTGGGGATCAACTCGCCGTCGCCTCGGGTTTCGTTTTCGGTCGCTTCGCCGAACAACACCTCGGTCACGATTTCGGGGCCGGCTCGCTACAAGGACGACGTCGCGTTGCGATTCTCGAAGCTGTACGAGTTGGCGGGCAAGGCGCAGGCGACGGTCCGGCGCAATACGACCGGAAGCAGCCCGATCGACCGGGTGATCGCGAACTCGGCGTCGGCCCACTTGGTCGAGATCCTCTCGGAGATGCGGCAGCTGATCGACGAGTTGCAGTCGTACGACGAGCAACTCGACAACATTGCGACGGCGTTGAGTGGGTATCGAGCGTTCGTGGCCGAGTTCTCCTGATGGTCCGTCCACGCCGATGGATAGCGCTGGCGCTGACGCCAGCGCTCCTTCTCGGGTGTGCGAGTGACCCGTTCGCTTCGAAGCCGTTGGTCCCCGTTGAATTCGATCACTCGGGGTTTCCGGAAAGGAAGCTATCGGAAGCGCCCGACCTGGATCAGCCGGCGGAGCCAACACCAACAGTCGACCCCCCGATTCACAATCGGTTCCGCGAACGCGCCACCTTCGATCAACCCCGAATCGCCCTCGAGTTGGCCGCGGCGGCGCGGACGAACAGCGACCGCGTCGCCGCGCCCAGCGACAAGCGTTTCTGCTTCCCGGGATCGGAAGTGGCGCTGCTCGGGCAGTTCCGTTTCGAGGCGACGTTTCTGCCCGACGTGATCGCGTACCGAATCGTCCGCGTTCCCGTTCACATGAACACCGAGCACATCGTCACCTCGGGAACGCTCCTCTACGAGAGGGATGACTCGCACAGTCATGACGCCGAGTACGAGGTGCCACTACTGGCCGCCCGGTACTCCTTTCGAGCGTCGGTGCGCGAGATTTCGCTATCGACCGGCTACACCATCGGAGTCGAGTTCCAACTCACCGTCCATGGCTCCGATCCCGAGACGGAGCTAGCTCGTATCGCGATGCGCGAATCTGGACAAGCGTTCGAGTTCCGCGGCTTGTCCGAACAACTCGACGCGTTGAATCGCGCGGCCGAAAGCCGCCACTCAATCCAGGAGGGAGTACGGATCTACCAAGGCGTTTCGCTCGTGCTGAACGTCGTTCCGTTCTTCACCAACCCCGCAGCCGCGTTCACGGTTCGATCGATCGCGAAGAAGGTCATGGCTTCGATCCTCGACGACGCGGTCGTCGGTTCCATCGCCCGAAAATCAACCACCGGCAGCGACCTCGACCCGAGCACGCTCGTGCTTCGCAGGGTGAACCTCAGTTGCTACTACTGCGAGCGCCCCTTTGTAGTCCCAGAGATCTCGACAGGAGGTTCGATTCAATGTCCGACGTGCGGCACCGGAGTCAAGATTCACTACTCGCTCGACAGATGATCACCTGGCCACTAGCGATCCTCTTGAGTACGGCGTGTTCGAAGGCGGCCCCGCCCGCTCCGCCGCCGCCGCGGTCCGCCCCGCCCGGAACGTACCGAACCTACGACGCCGAACGAGACGGCATCTACCGGTTGGAGGTGGTCGAT
This sequence comes from Planctomycetota bacterium, assembly GCA_021776775.1. Classification (GTDB taxonomy): domain Bacteria; phylum Planctomycetota; class UBA8108; order UBA1146; family JAJFFE01; genus JAJFFE01. Next base: position 23,811 of record JAJFFE010000262.1, read on the forward strand.
TCGTCGGCGCCCCACTCGGCGTGGACCGAGATCGCCGAGCAAGGCACCGCCTTCGCCGTGGGCTGGAACTCTCGCCACGATCGCCTCTTTGTGACCGCGGCGCACTGCCTAGGAGACGATACCACCCGTTCTCACCTGCGTGCCGGAGGGGCGAGCTTCGGCATCGAAGTTCTTCGGGTGCACCCGACCCTCGATCTCGCGCTGATCAGCGCGCACGTTCCCGGCGATGGATACGTCCGCCTGAACTCCAAACGAAGAACCATCAACACAGCGGTCCAACTCATCGGGTACCCAGCCTCGGCCGCGTCGCGACAACAGTTGGCTGCGGACTCGTCCGGAGTCATTCAGTCGACGGAGACCCAGCTACTCGTCAGTGGGTGGGCCGAACGAGGATTCTCGGGCGGCCCCGTGCTCGCAGCCGACGCCACCTGCCTCGGCCTCATGGTCGAACTCACCAACTTAGAGCACGACCCGCCGACCGTCGTTTGCATACCGTCCCCCCGCATCGCCGAATGGCTCTCGACGAACGGAGTGCTGATCCCGTGATGTTGTCAGACCCGTATCGATACGTCGCCACACTCGTCATTCCGCTACTGCTCGCCTCCGGCTGCAGCTCGCTTCGCCCGGTCTCCGAGTACCGCGACGAAGCACAGCGCGTCCTTAGCAAGATGGAGTCAACCGACGCCGCCTTCCGCGCCGCGCAACTCGACCTCAGCCGAACAACGGCGGCGCTCTCCAAACAACACGACGCCGAACGCGCCATCCGACGCGAACTGTCCGCTCTCAAGGTCAAGGCGGACGGCACGCTCGTCACCATTCAACGCCTCCGACAACAACGAGACTCCATCGCATCGCCGCCGCCGCGACTCTCGAGACCGCTCGAGTTCGTTTCGCTCGAAGCGAGCGAGCTATTCTACGAAGGAGACGAGCTGTTCCACGCCAGCCGCCTAGAGCTTGCCGGCCGCTTCTTCATGTGTTGCCTCGACCGCAGAGACACCCGACACGACTTCGACCTTCTGTCGTTATTGCGCATGGCCGAGATCGCCAGGCGACTCTCCAAGCCTGCGCAGTTGGTCTGGTGCATCGGCGAGATCGAAGACTCGGCGTCGCTTCGTCGACGCATCGACAACAACGTCGATCTGCGCAGCGACTACCTACGACACGCGGGCAACGTCTCTAAGGGCTGGCGCCAGCGCATTGCGAACCTCACCGCGACCATAGAACAACGAACGCGAGAACACGCTCAACTCGCTCATCGATATCGAGCAAGAACGAACGACCACTCTCGACTGCTTGCCACAATCAGACGCGACACCACCACGGCCCAACAACGGCAAAACTCCGCGAAAAAGTCACACACACGCTTCAACGTCTACGCGTCGCAGCTCAATGCTCTCCTCGGAGAACTTGAAGAGACGATCGACAAGAGCGGTCGCTCGAAGCGCGACGAATACGCCGCAGTTCACACCTTGGCAACAGAGCGAGCGGCCGGGCTCAGCCTTTTGACCCAGGGACAATGAGACCGCAACAAAGTGAGCACCGGAGCATCGCTCACTCGCCAGTCGCCTTCTCCGGCGGCGACAACTCCTTGCGCTCCGCCTCAGCGTCCTTCCGCGAGCGTTCCAGCACGAACGCAGTGTACGCCTCGACGTGCTCGCGTCGAACTTCATCGGTCCAGTCCTGGCACTCTGCATGAGCAGAAAAGAGCGTCATCCGAAAGAGCTCGCGCATCTGATCCCGCAACATTCCCCGAACCATAGGCATGAGCGGCGCCATCAGAACCCGCTTGCCCCAACCCACCTTCTCCCGTTCGAGACCGAGATCGATCATCTGTGCGACAACGTCACCCAAGTACCGATCGGTGGGAACGATCACGGCGAGCGACGGTTCGCCGCTCGGCGTGTCATTCGGTTTGTCCAGTTCTTCCGACACAGCGCCCGGCGTAACCATCGACTCGAACAACGAACTCGTGCGGACCACCGACGGACGCATGCCGAGCATGGTCGACGCCCCCTGCTCTTCGCGCTTCATCTCCCGACGAAACTCGGCCACCGCCTCCTGCGGATCGCGGTCTCGGTCCAACACCAAGGCGTTCTCGATGATCACTGCCTCCAACTCAGCGTCGAGATCATCCGCCAAGAGAAGCTGCCCGTCCTCCCTCGCAATCAAAACCAACGACGCCGCCGCACCGCCCGTCAACGATTCAAACTCCGCGGCCACCCCCACCGCGAGCTCCTGCAAGTCATCGGCAGCCCCCGCACTCGTCGCATAGACGATCTGGTCATCGACCCGATAGAGCGACAAGCCCTTCCACAGACTGGCAAACCGCTCGTGCTCAACCACCCGCTCCGCCGTGTGACAGCCGGTAACAACAACGCTCAGCAATCCGACGAGCGCAACCACACCCACACTGCGAGAAACCATGACGCCTCCAACTAGAGATTGAACCCAGTTCACCCTAGTCAGGGACTCAAGGCAATGTGTAGACGCGTCACTGTCACCACCATGCCCTCTTACGCGATTGTGCAACGACTCTGCCTCGGTAGGGACATCGAGCTTGCCAATGATTTCTTACCGGAAGATTCCGGAGTGGCCGCGATGCTACCGCCGGTACATGACGTCCGTCCGCAGGACGTACTTTCGTCCTTCGCTCACGGGTTCTCCCTTGTGACACAGGTGATGAGTGAAAAACAGTGCGAGACCGGGTTCCGGGGTCACGGCGAACGCTTCGAAGGTCTGATCCGCCATCTCATCCGTGAACGAAGTCTCGCCGCCGCCGAACCCGCCGTTCAAGTAAATCATGAATGTAAGGAAGCTCTTCTCGCCGTTCTCTCGCAGGAAGTAGCCGTCGGTGTGCCAATTGAACTGCTGACCGGGATCGTAGCGGTAGAACCGTAACCGCTCGTTGACGCCGACCGCGCGCCACTCTCCGATCGACTCGGGCACCACCGGAGCCGCACGATCCCACAGCCACGCCGCACGCTGGAGGTCGTCGACTATGACGCGAGTGTTGTTGCGCCAGTCCGGCATGTACTGCTGACCTCCGACCGCGTTGACGGTCGCCGCTTCGAACCCGATCGACTCACTCGACGAAATCAACTCGCGGCACTCTTCATCGAAAAGGAAGTGTTCGATGGTGAAGACATCGTTGCCAACCAAAGCGTTCTTGGTGGTTCTTGCCATATCAGTGCCTTTCTGGAGGCGAGTGACCATCAGCATAGAGAGCGCGGTGGGCGTTGGACTGACGAAGAGGACGAGGCCACTGGTCGGGTAGCGGACTGGCAGTCGCGGACGATCACATCATCGAGCAACTACGCCGGGCCGAAGCTCGCAAGTAGCACCTGGAATGGAGACTTCTGGACCGGGTTCGTGCCGCCTTGGTACCGGCCCGTTCCAGCTTTTTGTCCACCTTCACCATTTGGCGAGGATGGAGGTTAGGAGGGCAAAGTCTTAACGTGATGATTCATAAGGGATTGTAGTTGGCGTGCTCGGCAGGATTCGAACCTGCGACCCTCGGATTCGAAGTCCGATATTCTATCCAGCTGAACTACGGACGCCTATAATATGG
>JAJFFE010000263.1 GCA_021776775.1 Planctomycetota bacterium
ACAGGCTGCGATTTCCGTGAAGATCCAGGCACGACGCCGCAGTCGACCTAGTGGTCTTCAAGAAGGAGTAACGCAGAGATTCGCGGGAAGCGCAGCCTGCGCGGCTTCGCCTGATGAATAGTCCGGGCTAGAGGCCCGGCCTGTTTCGACACAGGCCAACGGCTCGCAGCATAGCCATCGCACGGGTTTAACCTACGAGCTTCTCTGCCGCTCGGTCGTCGTGCGCAGTTCCAGGACATCACACTCGAAACGCCCTCCCCAGTGGATTCATCGCGCTCTCACTCTGGCACACGCCGTGCTTTCTTGGCGTTCGAGCGATCACGACGGCGTGACGCCACTCGGTCAACGAACCGAACCATGCTCTGGGATCCACGAATCCCATGTCCCTTCACAGAGAGACGACGCGATGAAGTTCAGCAAGCTACGAATCGGCATGTTTACCGCCCTATTGATCGTAACCTCGAGTCTCACGCTCCAAGCTCAGATCCCCGACTTTGACCCCGGCACGAAGGGTCCCTGGGGCGAGGTCGATAAGTCAAAAAAGAAGACGACCACCGATTGGTTTGGCATTTGGAAAACGACAACTTGGACCGAGACTCGGACCCGAACGAATGTCGAGTGCACCGCGATCGGACCGCTCGAGTGCGGCGGCGGAGGTACCGTAGAGGCTGGCGTCAAGATCAAGCTGCTCGGCGGCCTCGGAGAGTTCGAACTCAAGCGATCGTATGAGGCGACAGAGCAGGACCCCTGCTGGTTGTGCGGAATCTACGTATGCATCAACGTGGAGGAAACCCAAGTCACTACCTTCACGAAGGTGTGCAGCGTGGATCGTCCGTCTTTCTGCGAGACCAGGGACTATTCTCGCAGCTCGTACAAGCCCGACATCCTTTCGGCCGCCGTCAAGCAGGCGTGCGACAATAGCCAAGAGGCGAAGGACTTCTGCTGCCCCGGCACGGTGATGATCGACGAACTACCCGTTGACGAGGTCATCGCAACTGTCGAGTACACCGACTTCACGATCCCGGTCGATCGCTCGGGCTTCGGGCCGAACACGATTTTCGATCCGGAAGAGACTGATCTCGCCGACGTCGGCCTCATGGCCGGAGTCGACCTGGGAATCACAGACGACGATTACTTCTTCGACGGCGAAGGCGTCGTCCACTTCTCCTTCACGGCCAACACCGTCGACGAGCTGTCGCTTGCGAACCGAACGGAGATTCAAGAAGCGCTAGTCGACCGTTTCGAGGAATTGGGAATCGACGGTAACATCCTCGTCGCCTTCGGCTCGTCCGACGTCGAGCCGACGATCGTCGACCTCGGCACGTTCGATCAATTGATCAACGAGGACACCCTGTACCTGGGCAACCCCGCCGACATCAACATGGACGGTATAGTTGACGACTTCGACGTAGCGATCGTTGAAGAGGACTCGATGACGAGCCTCCTCGGTGCCCGCGGCGACGTCAACCTAGACGGCGCAGTGAATGACGACGACATGAGCATCGTTCTCGGCGCCATGGAAGTCTTCGAGTAGAAGTTGCACCTCGGTTGACAAGATCAACGAGAACCCCCTCGACCGCGCGCCGGTCGAGGGGATTTCTTATTGGCGACTTATCTCCAACGAGGATGCACGTCGCCTCCCGGTTTCGGGACACATGAAGAGTAGTGGATACGCTCCCGGCCCGCTCGGGGTCCAAACATGGATCGGGGGGCGCCTCACCCCGTGCTGCGATGGGTGACGGACAGGGTCTATCTGATTGGGGCAGGGCGTTGTGGATCGCCCGGCGGCGCAGATGCGCCTTTGGGTGGTTCCTGCTTCAGTTGCCGCGCTTCACGAGAACCCAAAGCCGGTCGACGCCGTGCCTGTGACTGCGAGGCGGTTCTGGTGGATGAGTCCGTGGCAGAGTTTGCAGGTGGTGACGAGGTTGTCGAGTTCCGTGCGGCCGTGCTTGCTCCGGGGTTGCACGTGGTGGGCGTGGAGATCGCGGTGGCCGCGGCAGCTCTGGCAACGGTGTCCGTCTCGTGCGAGGACTTTGGCTCGTAGTTCCGGCGGGGTTGGATCGTCAGGCTCGGCGTGGGTGGCGAGCGGCGGAAGCGGCTGTTCTTCTTCGGGCGTGATCTCGATGACGGTTGCGGTTTCGGTCGCGGCGTCCACAACTGTGGACTCGATCTCGACTCGGCCGACTTCTGTTTCTACCGATGAGGCACGACAGGTTGGACACTGGTGGTAAACGACCGTTTTGGTCGGACCGGCAAGGGAAGTCTCCTCCGCTGGGGAGTCTTCAGTGTGGCTTTGCATGTAGCTATCGATCATGGCCTCGAGGAACGGCCCGTCGTCGCCCGGCCCGCCGTGCTTCACTTGAGCGCTCTTGAGCTTTTCGGAAGCTGTCTCGTACTGGTCAGCGGTCACCACGAATTTGATCGTCACCGTCTGGGGCGGCAGCGAGTATTCGCCTTCACGGGGCGCGTCTCGACCGTCGCCCTTTGCCGCTTTCACTTCCCGATCGACGGCGTCTGCCCCGTGCTTCTCCATGAACTCGAGCCACTGCTTCTCAGTTCGGCCCGTGGCAACCATCGCAATCTCACGCAACGTGCTCCAACTAATCTCCGCGTTCGCAAAGGCATCTCGCAGCTTGGGCAACTCAGGTAGCGCCCGCGCCACAACCTTATGAGACCAAGCACTCGACTTCTTAAACTTCAGCTTCTTCTGCAAGTAGTGCTCGATAGAACTGCAGCCAAGTTCCACAAACAAACGCAACTCGTCCATTTGCTCAATGTGCTCCAATAGACTTAACCGACCACGGTTGCAGTTGAGAACACAAACAACGATCTGATCGTGCAGAGCATGGGCGTCGATAACACTCGTGGCGGGCATATCAAACTCCGTATCAACAGTAGGCGGGCAGTGGTTGACTCATGAAGCCAACGTCGTTCGAATCTACCCTGGAGTATAACAAAAGCCTAACATACATGCAAAGCTAAAGTGCCGAATTTGATACTTAACACCATGTTTAGAGCTGTTTCACGGAATTCGTCCACAGCTGTGGACGCGTGGAATCATCTCGCCGAAACCACCATCTCGGAGCAGCACCCGTGCACATAACTCTGAAGCCTCGCCCCGTCCTGCCCGTTCCCGTCGCGTCGGTCACACACTTGGCGAAGCGCATTGCGGCCGACGCGACGGGAACGGGCAGGGCGGGGTGAGGCGCCGCCCCAATCCATGTTTGGACCCCGAGCGGAGCGGGAACACCGTCTTCTTTCGTCGATGCTCGGTAAGCCCCTACGACGCAAACGCCTTGCGAAAGCAGAACCACTGATAAGGACTTTCCCGAATCGCCCACTGGAGATCCTTGGTGTACCGGTCAGCCGCAACTTGCACGTCGGCGGCGCGGTCCGCGGTCTTCGGAACCTCAATCGGCTCGCGCAGCACAATTCGAAACTTACGCGGCCCAAGCCAGAACATGAAGACAACGATCATGGGTACGCCGGCCGTCCGGGCGAGCGAGAACGGCCCCTCCGGAAGCAAATACGGCCGACCGAACAACTCCGAGGCGACGACCTTGCCAAACTGCGGCGCACGGTCTCCAGGCATGGCGACGATCTCTCCCGCGCGAAGCGCGTTCATGAGCGCCACGCTCGTCTTCAGGTCGGGGGCTTCTTGCTCGGCCATGTAGTGAGTCACACAGTTCGACGGCGAGTGCTCCTCGATCATGCGCTCCATGAATGCCTGCGTTCGAGGATCAGGCTCGCGATTACGCACCTGATGGATCGGCCGCTGGATTAGGTCAGCGGGCAGGATCCCTCCGCCCTCGTAGTTGCCCACGTGCGCGGTCGCGATAATGAAGCCACGCCCGTCCGCGGTGATCGCCTTCCAGTTCTCGTCGCCCTCGATCACGAGTTCCGGCGGGGCGACGTTCTTCTGGAGAAACGTATACCGAGCGGAACGGCAGTTGGCGAAGGCCCAACACGCCTTGTAGACGCGGATCAGTGTGCGCCACCACGACGTCGGACCAAGTACGACTTCGAGGTTAGCCGCCATGATCCGGCGGTAGGTGCGAAGGATACAAAAGAACATGGTGACCAGGATCGCGTTGGCAATCCGCCCGGTGAAGCCGAGCCGAGCCCCGTAATAATGGGCCTGGTACCAGAACGTCCCGAAGATGTGGAACCGTCCAAAGAACCGATAGCCGAGGCTCTTGGTATCTGCCGTCGTCCATCCCCGCGGCGGCCGGGCGGTCGACGTCGACGTCGGCGTCGAAGCCGTCTCGTCGGACGTGGCAATCGATGAATCGCTAGGCTCTCGAGTATGTGACGGTGTGTCCACGTAACCCCAGTTTGCGAAAGCAAGAAACGGCGACGGTGCGACCGCGCAACACTCGGGCGGGCTGGCCCCACACTAGACGCAGCCGCGGTTGTGTTGCAATCCAGGATTTCACAACCACCCGGTCCGTAGAGAGCTACGACTCGAATGCCTTGCGGAAGCAGAACCACTGGTAGGGGTCTTCGCGAATCGCCCACTCGAGATCCTGAGTGAAGCGGTCCGCCGCAACTTGCGCGTCGGCGGCCCGGTCGGCGGTCTTCGGCACTTCGATCGGCTCACGCATGACCAGCCGAAACTTGCGCGGCCCGAGCCAAAACAAGAACACCACGATCATGGGGACACCGGCCGTCCGGGCGAGCGAGAACGGCCCCTCCGGGAGCAAGTACGGTCGGCCGAACAGCTCTGAAGCGACGACCTTCCCGAACAGAGGGGCTCGGTCTCCAGGCATGGCGACGATCTCGCCCGCGCGAAGCGCTTTCATGAGCGCCACACTCGTCTTCAAATCGGGGGCTTCTTGTTCAGCCATGTAGTGAGTCACGCAGTTCGGCGGCGAATGCTCCTCGATCATACGCTCCATGAACGCCTGCGTGCGCGGATCAGGCTCTCGGTTACGCACCTGATGCAGCCGCCGCTGGATCAAGTCGGGCGGTAGGATCCCTCCCCCTTCGTAGTTTCCGATGTGCGCGGTCGCAATGATGAAGCCACGCCCGTCGGCGTTGACCGCCTTCCAGTTCTCAGCGCCCTCGATCTCGAGTTCCGGCGGAGCCACGTTCTTCTGAAGAAACGTGTACCGAGCCGAACGGCAGTTGGCGAACGCCCAGTCCGCCTTGTACACACGAACGAGCCGACGCCACCACGTCGTCGGGCCGAGTACGACGTCGAGATTGGCCGCGATAATTCGGCGATACCTGGGAAGAATGCAGAAAAAGAACGTCACCAGGATGGCGTTGGCAATGTTCCCGGTGAAACCGATCCGCGCCCCGTAGTAGTGAGCCCGATACCAGAACGTCCCGAACACGTGGAACCGACCGAAGATCCGATAGCCGAGGCTCTTGGTGTCCGCCGTCATCCACCCCCGCTGCGCCGCGGTGGTCGTTGACGGCGTTGGGGTCGCTTGATCAGTACCTTTGGGAAGCTCAGCGGGAGGCTCGGACTTCACAGGTGGCGGCCTCAGGTCAGGGAAGGATTGGCGGTCAACGAGCCGACTGTATTCGTTCCGACGGACCCCACGCAATCCACGTTTCGACGACGTCCCCTGAAAATCTCCGCCGACGCGGGGCACAATTTCTCGCTTCGGCTAGAATCCGCGCCCCAGACCAACGCGAAGAGTGCTCCATGATCTCCCCAATGCCACGACCCGACTCTCCGGACGCCGAATCCTTCGACTGCGACGTCGCCATCATCGGCGGCGGGCCCGCGGGGTCGACTGCAGCCATGGTTCTGGCCCGCGAGGGGCTGCGCGCCACCGTCTTCGAACGCGAGAAGTTCCCCCGCTTTCACGTGGGCGAGTCGTTGTTGCCGTTCAACCGCGACCTCCTGCGACGACTCGATCTCGACGACAAGGTCGATCAGTTCGGGTGGGTTCGAAAATACGGCGCGTTCTTCGTGACAAACGATGGCGGGCTTCAGCACCAGTTCGATTTCGACGAGTACTTCAAATCACCTCACGACCACGCCTGGGAAGTCGAACGGGCCGAGTTCGACGACATGCTCTTGCGCCACGCCGAAGAGTCGGGCGCCGACGTGCGCGAAGAGCATCACATTCGCGCGGTCAACCTGGCTGCGAACGGATCCACGCTCACCGTCGTCGGACCCGACGGCAAAGAGTTCCCGTGGCGCGCGCGCTGGGTGATCGACGCCAGTGGACAAGCGTCGTTCCTCGCCAAGAAGCTCGGCATTCGAAAGAACATCCCGGACCTACGCAAGGTCGCGCTCTACTCGCACTACAAAGGAGCGAAGCGTCGTGAGGGCAAGCACGAAGGCCACATCACCCTGACCTTCGGCGAACAGCGCTGGTTCTGGTCGATTCCGTTGCGCGACGACATCATGAGTGTCGGCTGCGTCGTCGACCGCGATCGCTGGGAATCCGGGACAGCGGAAGAGATGCTCGACGAGTGCGTCGCGTCGTCGCCGTACCTTTCGGACGTCCTCGAGAACGCGGAGCGCGTGCGCAAAGTACACACGGCGAGCGCGTTCAGCTTCCAAGCGAAATCCTATGTCGGCGACGGGTGGATGCTCGCGGGAGACTCCGCCGCATTCCTCGATCCCATCTTCTCGACCGGCGTTCAGATCGGCATGGAGAGCGGCGAGATGGCGGCGCTCATGCTGGCGAAACGCATTAAGGCGGGCAAGCCGCTTCGCCCGGAGATGTTCAAGAGCTACGAGAAGAAGCTGCGCAAGTGGACGGACACCTGCTTCAAGATCATCCGAGCGTACTACCACCCGCAGTTCCAGCCGCTCTTCTTCAGCCCGAAGCAACGGCCCGTCAAACACATGGCGCCGTTCTTCGCCGGACAGTTCAACCTCGGCTTCCGTTCGCGCTTCTTCTTCGGGCTGTTCTTCTTCCTGCTGCGCATGCTCGAACGGCGGCAGTTCATCCCCGACCCGCGCCCCGAGGGCGCGACCGCTCACCATGGCTAGCACCCCCAGAGTGACGCCTCGTCCAACGACACTGTTGCTGGCGTTGACGACGCTCTTGGTCGGCTGCCAGTCGTGGCAACCGATCCCTGCCGCCGAACGCAAGCAACTCGCCCGACGCGATACAACCTCCACCGGCGTTCGCATCGAAGCGCAGGTCACCGTACGGTCCGAGCGTCTGACTGGCGACTTTCGCTGCCTCATGGTGGCCGACCCAGGCGTGACTCCGCGGGTGCGCTTGCAACTCTATCCCGACCTCGGCGGGAAGATTCTCGACCTCGTCGCGACCGACGCGCAACTGATTGGCTTCTTGGCCGACGACTCGACGCGGCTTCAAGTCGCGGCAGGAACTGCGGCACCTCGCCACTTCTTGACGTTCCTCGCGTTGACGCTGCTCGAGCGACATCGATCGATCACCGCGGAGTCGTTCATCGATCGACGGGACGGCAGCCGCGGCCGCTGGTATCGCCTGCAAACCGGTTGGCCCGACCATGAACTTCAGCAACTCGTCACGATCGACTACACGCAACGCCTACACCGATACCGGTACGTCTCCTGGACTGAGGTCGAGGAGCTAGACACAGGCGTCACACGCATCACGGCGAACGGTCTAGAGCTGTCGATCACGCTCGAGTCGTCGGAGGCCGACGATCAGCTACCCGACGCCCTCTTCGAACTCGCGCTGCCCCCGGTAACGCAGCCGTGAGTGGCAACATGCTCGAACAGACGGCGCGCCTAGTCGCGCACCGGCCCCGAACCACCTTCCTCGTCTTGGTCGTGCTCACCGCTCTCGCGGGGCTAGCCATGATGTCGTTTCGCATCGAGCCCAACTTGGAGAAGTCACTGCCCGCCGACCACCGGGGGGTCGAACTACGCAGACTGGTCGAGTCGGAAGACGACACTCAGCGCACGCTCTTGATCGCCATCGAAGGCGATCCGATCGAAACGCTCGTCGCTGACGCCGTCGCGCAACTGGAACAGTCCGACTTCCTCGAGCAAGTGACCGCGACCAAAGAAGAGTTCGTCGGCGCGTGGGCGGCCGAGTTTCAACGGTCGCCCTTGAGTGCAATTCCATCCACCGCGTTGGAGACGCTGGCGAAGCGGCTGACGGTAGAACGACGTTCGGTCATCGAGTCGCTACCGGCCCGGATTGCCGAGGATCCGTTCGTTGGGCTCGAACTCGCACGACGCGATCCGCTCGGCGTGCGCTGGCTGTTCGATGCGGCGAGTCGCGACACCCTGCCGGAGAGCTTGCGATCGGATTCACCCTACCTGGTGCTTCGCGACGGACGCACCGCGTTCATTCGCGTGTACGGTCGCGAGAAGTCGTTCGACATGGACTTCTCGAGGAGTCTCGTCGCAGACGTCACGGCACGCATGGAATCGCTACGACCGGAGCTCACCGACTTCCGCCTGATCGGCAGCTACGCCAGCGCCCAACAAGACGCGGCGCGCATCACCGACGATCTGTTCCGCTCGTGCTTTTGGGCGATCACGCTGATCGCGCTCTTCCTGACCATCTCGACGCGACGATTCCTCGACCCACCCATCCTGCTCTTTCCGACGTCGATCGTGATGTTGTGGACCATGGCGTTCGGCAGTTGGTTCTTCGGCCCCATCACGCCGCTGGCCACCAGCGCGTTGCCCGTCCTGAGTGGGTTGAGTGTCGACATCGCCATTCACTACCTGGGTCGCTACCGCCGCGAGCGAGCCCGCATGTCGGCGCCGGAAGCGACGGTACAAACGGCGCGAACCATCGGGCCGCCGCTGTTGGCCGGTGCCTTGACGTCGATCGCCGCCTTTGCATCGCTGATGCTGACCCGCTTCGAAGGCTTCCAGACCTTCGGTCTGCTGCTGGCGCTCGGCCTCGCCTTCGCGTTCCTGGCGACACTCACCATGCTTCCGTTGCTGCTCTGGCGCACGCGTGGGTTCCCGGACATCGGCGCCGATGAGCCACCTGCCAAGACCACCCCGGGAGCCGTGATTTCACTGGCACACCGCGTCGTCGACTCCAAGGCGCGCGGGCCGGTTCTCGCCGTCGTGTTGTTGCTGGCGGTCGGCGGCTGGCTGGGCGTGGGCATGAACGGGATTCGCTTCGACGCCGACCCGCGCCTGTTGCGGCCGGCCAACGACCCCATCGCCGAATCGACCCAGTGGCTGGAAGCGGCGCTCGGCTTCTCGCCCATTCCCATCACGCTGCTGGTTCCGAGCAGCGTGCCGGTCGAGTCGTGCGCCAACGCGCTGCGCTCGCTAGAAGAGACCAGCGGTGTTCAGTTCTCACTCGGCGTTCACCGAACGGTGGCGACGGGGAAGAAGCGCGAAGACATCGCAGCGTTCCGCGCCGAGGTGGCCGGTTGGCGAGCAGCCGCCGATCAAGACTTCGACCGAGCCGAACTACGACCGGAAGCGTTCGCCGATGCACTCGATAGTCTCGACCAAGCGCTGTCGCAGGACGCCGTCCCCGATACAGCGCTGACTCAACTTTCGTGGCGCGGTACCGACTACTGGCGATTCACCTTGTTCCCCGACCACACCCTTTGGCTGACTGAAGACCGGGCCGCGTTGCGAAATGCGGTGCGTGACTCCCTCGGCGAAGCGGGACCAGACGCAGAACTCGTCGCTCCGTTCGGGCTGGCCGACGACATGACCGACCTGCTCACCGAGGACCTGCTACGCTCGGCCGGGCTCGCCGCCATTGCGGTGATCGTGCTGGCGTTTCTGTTCTCGGGCGGATTCCGCTTCGGGTTGCTCGCGCTACTGCCGACTGCGACCGCCCTCGGAATCACTCTGGGCGGCATGGCGCTGTTCGACTTCCCCATTCACCTCGGCAATCTGGTCGCGGTACCGTTCTTGATCGGGCTGGGGATCGACGACGGGATCCACATGGTGTCCCGCCACCGGGAGGGCGTGACCACGCAAGAGTTGCTCAACTCGTCGGGACATTCGGTGTGGCGGACAAGCATGACAACCCTGCTCGGCTTTGGCTCGCTGGCGTTCGCGTCGAGTCCGGGGCTGGCGTCTCTCGGTTGGGTCATGACGGTAGGGATCGCGGCCTGCTTCTTGACCAGCATCCTCACGCTGCCAATACTCATGAAGATGTCGTTCTTCCGAGCGAACGAAAAGTAAGTCGAATCACGCTCGATTCAGCCGTGCCCGGGAGCACTACCCCCCAACGAACGGAACCTGGTGTTCAGTACCATAGCCGTGATCTTGGCGATCGGATGTCTGGGTTTGCCAGCCGCCGACGACGATATCGAACGCGCCAAGGCCGCGCTCGAGAAACTCGCCGCACGCCACGCCAAGCTCTCGACCATGAGCGGCAGCTTCGTTCAGGAGATCCGCACGCCACTCTCGCGCAAACCGATCACCTCCGAGGGAACGCTGACCTTTCAGCGCAAGCCCGCATGCGCGGTGTTCGAACTCAGCAAACCGCGGCGATCCATCGTTCGATTCGACGAACGCTCGTACCGCGTCTATCGGCCGGAAGAGAAGCGGGCGGAGACGTTCATCTTCAAAGCGAACGATCTCGCGTCGGCCTTCGTGCAAGTGTTCGCACCCAAGGCGAAGGAGATGGAGAAGATCTTTCGGGTCGCAAGCAGTCGATCGGTCCCGGGAAACGCGGCCGCGAAGAACGAAGCCGACAAGCTGCCGGCGCTGGAGATCGTGCTGCAACCGCTCGACAAGAAGTTCGAGAACCACTTCGTCGAACTGCGACTGGTGATCGAACCGACGCTCGGCGGCTTGCGACAGATCGCCTACACGAACGCGCAAGGAGATACCGTCGCCATCCTAATTCGTGACTTGAAGATCGATCCCAAGGTAGATCCCAAACTGTTCGATCCCGCCCTCCCCGAGGGGACGACGACCAAGGTTCACCGCCTCTAATGGACCGCGCGCTCATCGCCCGCTTTCGATCGGCGCCCGAGTTGGGGCTCCACTTCCTGCTCGGTTCGTTGATCGTGGTCGCGCTACCTCGACTCCTTCCGAACCCGCTCTCGGCCGAGGCCGCGCGGACGGGTGCCGCGTTGGCGATCGCGGTCACGGTTGCGATCTACGCCGCGGAAGTGGCCATCGTGCGATCGTGGTGGTGGACGGGAATCGGTCCCTACGTGGGAGTCACGGCCGCTGCCGGGTTCGCGTTGTACGCACCCGACGAGCGCGCAATGCTGACGATCCCCGCGGCAGGACTGCTCGGAGCCGGCGTCACTTTCACGGTGAGTCTCGTGCGTCGTCCGTCAATCATCGAACGCGCCGCGTTCTGGATGCAGCCCAAGGCGCCCGACTTCATTCGACCGTACTGCTGGAACACGACCGCGATCTGGGCGCTGCTCTTCGTTGCGTTCGGCTTCGGGATCGGTTGGACGACCTGGTTCGACTCCCCGAACACCGGGCGACGCGTCGTCGGTTGGGTGCCGGTGACGGTCGGAGCTTTCTCGTTGGTCGAGTTCTTGGTTCGCAAGTGGTGGTTTCGCCACTACGAAGACAAATGGATCGATCGCGTCTTGGCGAAGATCTTCCCGTGGCAGAGCACAGAACTCGGCCGCCGGTCGCACACCCACATCCAATCGGTCATCGCCGCCAACGATTCGAACGTCCCGGAACCGGACACTGCGGTATCAGACACGAACGAGCAGGAGACCGAGCGGCCGTAGTTCGAGCCCGCGGAGCGGCGACGATCCTCGCCAATTCACGAGACCGGGCGGGCTGCGACCCGCTACAATCGACGCCACTCGAACCCGGTAGGAACCCCGTGGACGACGGATCTCCAGAAGTCACGCAAATGCTCGAGCGGCTCCGCAGCGGGGACACCACCCGCTGGGAAGACCTGCTCGGCGCGGTGTACAACGAGCTGCGCTCGCTGGCCGCCGGCCGTATGCGTAGCGAGCGTGGCGACCACACCCTGTCGCCGACGGCGCTAGTGAACGAAGCGTACCTTCGCCTCGTCGGTCGCCGAGAGCGCGTGTGGGAGAACCGCCGTCACTTCTTCGGCGCCGCGTCCCAAGTCATGCGCCAAGTCCTCGTCGACCACGCGCGACGACGCAATCGCAAGAAGCGCGGCGGTGACGCAGACCGCGAACCCCTGGATAACGCCGTCGTCGATTTCGAAGAACGATCATGCGATCTGCTCGCGCTGGACACGGCGCTCGAGAAACTCAGCGGACAGTCCGCGGAAGCCGCCCGCGTTATCGAACTTCGCTTCTTCGCCGGCCTGACCGTGCCCGAAACCGCTGAAGTCCTCGACGTGTCGGAGTCGACCGTCGAGCGGCAATGGCGCATGGCACGCGCCTGGCTGAAGAACGAGCTTGGCTAAGACAAGAAAGCGAGCGGCCTCCGAACGTCACGCCGTAGGAGCGGACTCCACGATGTGCATGAGCGAGACCACCGCCGCGGCGACCGAGAGCCACTTGCTGAGCCACCGCGACGCTGGCTGCCCCCGCCAAGGAGGAATGCACGCGACAGCAAACGTGTACGGGACCAAGAACAACGTACCGACCAAGAGACCGGGCCACACACCGACCCAGAACGACCAGATGTGTTGCTTCTCCGGTCCGGCGACCTGCACAACGCTCGATCCCCCGCAAACGACGAATACGTAATAGAACAAGCCGAGCACCACAGAGTTGCCGACGATCGTGACGAGCAAGGCAGCGACCCACGACTTCTCCTTGGCCACCCGCACTCGGATCAGCTCCCAAACGACGAACAGTATCGAGGCGCCGTGAAGCGCTATCCAGGTGTAGAGCCACTGCCAAGCTGTCAACTCTCGGATCCCATCTCTGCGGGTGACGTAGTCTAGCGTCTTCGGTCCACTAGTTGTCCAGCTCTGCGCACCCAATGTTGCGGGTCAGCCGCCGCGGGCATCACTGGGAGAGCGTCGCTCGATAGGGCTGAACGCTTGACGTTCCGGGCGCATCGTGGCGTGGCTCGAACACCAGTGGGTTGGGGATGGTCGAGTCGATGGCTCGCCACCGACTATGAGGCACGGGAGTGGGGTTGGTCGCCGGGTCGCGGGTTGGCAAACAAGCACGGGTGAAAACGACGGACGGGTGCATCGGGGCGTGAACGAGTCTGTTCCGGGCGAGGGGCAGCGGGTGGGCCCGACTCCGTTGGGTGTCGGGTGGGATATGTGGATGTTGGCTGCGGCGATGTGATCCCTATCGGGGATGCGGTTGGGTCATCTCGTCCGGGCGAGGTTTGGCGTTCGCAATGGTTCCTCTGTTTTGGATTCAGCTTCAGCACGATGAATCTTAGAACTTTGTCGTGTTTTGTTTGACAGGGTTTTCACGCTTCGCTGATCACGGTGTCCGCTGCTCGTTGCGCGAGTGTTATGGCCGTGCTAGTTGATTGCGTACGGGGCGTTGTTGCTCGTCGACGGAGTCGAAGTATCGACATGCGTTGATCGATCGCTAGGCACAGAAAATTTCGTGTTGCAGATCGTGGTTTAGAATAGGGCCTGTGTAGTAGAGACGTTCTTGCGCCTACGAATGGAGGGTCAGAGTTATGGACTATGGTCGACATGTTGCCGGTCTTTCGGGAGAAGAGCTCGACGCGGAAGCGGTTCGATTGGTTGTGGTCGAGAAGCGGCATGTTGCCTTGTTGATTCGCCACTTGGCGGAGATTGGCCGGCGGAAGGTATACGCGGCATTGGGCTATACCGGGCTGTTTGCGTATTGCTTGGAGCGTTTGGGTTTGAGCGAGAGTGAGTCGGGGCTTCGTATTCAGGTGGCGAATGTTTGTCGTCGGTTTCCTTGTGTGTTGGAGGCGATTGCTGGGAATCGTATGACGCTGACGGTGGCGGCGAAGTTGGCTCCGCATCTAACCGAGGCGAACTGTACGGAGACAATTGCAGAGTGCGCTGGCATGACTCGGCGGGAAGTTGAAGAGTACGTGGTTCGGTTTCGACCGCGCCCCGAGGTTAGTTCTGGTATTCGTCGAGCGAGTGGAGCGACTGCCGCTGGTGGCGTGGGCGAAGTGCCGGGTTTGGACTTTTCTTCGGAACAGCGAACCGGCCCCGAGGCGGATGGCTCGGCCTGCGCAGATGGGATTGCCCCTGCGAGTACGGGTCGATTGGAGGGTGACGGCGCTACGAGCCAGGATGGCCGGAGCCAGGGCGCCCAGAGTCAACGGCGATCGGCCTCTCCGAAACCCGGTTCCGTCGAGCCAGCCCAGGTCGACTCGTTCAACGTTCGCTTCGTGGCGAGCAAACGGCTCAAGCTGAAGATCGAGCGACTGGCCGAGGTGTTGGGTGTGCATGGCGCGTTCAAGAACTTGGCCACCGTCCTGGAGGCAGCTGTTGATCTAGCGCTCGAGAAGAAGGATCCCATGGAGAAGCTCGAGCGTCGGCGGAAGCGTGATCTGAAAAAGGCCGCGGCCAATGCGCAGACGAACTCATCTCGCCCGGACGAGGTTTCGCCCAGCGACGACGGTTTGAACTCTACAGAGGCCAAGGAACGATCCCGATACATTCCAAGTGAAACACGTGAGCGAGTGCTCCACCGAGCCGGGCATCGGTGCGAATTCGTCGGCTCTGATCAGCATCGCTGTGGTGTGCGAACTGGCCTTCAGATCGATCACGTCGTTCCGTTCAGCAAGGACGGCTCGAACGACGAGATCAACCTGCGAGCCCTCTGCCCAACACACAACGCTTGGTATGCGGAACAGGAGTTCGGAGCTGAGTTCATGCGTTCGAAGATCGCCGCAGCGCGAAAGTCGTCAGGCCCCACCGATCAACCAACCGGAGTGCGCGAGCCGCGACCCCAGTATCACGCGGCACGGCATCCCGCGAAACGGCATCGAGCAGCCCGAGGACCAGCGATCAACCGGTCCACGCGAATCTCGTCCGGACCCGGAAGAAGCGGGTTCTGATGGCGCGTGGGAGTCTTGTCCTCGCGTGTGCCTAGGCAGACCGGTGGCGCGGCTCGCCGGGGCGAAGCGTTAGAAGCTGGGTTGCGGCTAGATCATCGAGGTCCTTGTTG
>JAJFFE010000264.1 GCA_021776775.1 Planctomycetota bacterium
ACCAACCGCCCTCAGAACTCCCGGGGAGGAATCCCAAGCACAGCGCGCGTCAGCTCCTAGCACCACCAAAAGGCTTGCGCCTTTTCGTTGCACCTACGAAGCACGAGCGGTCCTACCTGACCTACTCTTCACATATTGTCAAAGATCAACGGGCTTTCCGAAGCGGACACCAGAACGGTATCTTCGCTCTACTTGAGGAAAGCCCAAGGAGCGAGGATCGCCGATCCGTCCTCGCCGGTCAAGAGGCCGACGAGGTGTTTCTTCGGAAATCCCAATCCGACACGGACGTTTGCACGTCCGGCCGGCCTTCAAAAAACGAATCACGTCAATACGCCACGCGGAGGCGGGTGAATTACCCGACACTCTGAAGCGACTTCCGTCGATCGAGTTTGAAGGGGGTGTCCTCGGTCCCGAAGCGTGAACAATCACGCTCGCTACGAGGAGCGAGGCGGAATGATAACGATCCGCGCTACACCGTCAACACGATGAACGGTTCTTTTCTAGAAGTTTGTCCCGACCTCGAGCGATGAGTATCAAACCGGCACCAGCAGCCAGTAACGCGGCCGCAACTCCCTGGGATAGACGTGGCGCTGGCCCGAGATCCCCGCGAAACAGTTCAGTGAGCAAGCGGATCGCACCCAATCCGACCAACGCAACCGCGAAAGCCCACCCCGCCGGCTTTCGGGAGAAGAGCGCTAGGACGACAGCCAAGGCCATGCACAGCGCGGACTCGTAGAGTTGGACCGGATGCCACGAGGAACAGTCTGGCATCAGGATGTCGGGCCGAGACCCGATCGGGTACACGATGCCGACCCCGGCCCCTGGCCGGCACTCCGTTCCCCAGCAACACCCGTTGGCAAAGCACCCTAGGCGCCCAATTGCTATCGCGGGGATGACCGCGAGCGCGGCCGAGTCAGCTTCGACCGCGCCGAGACGCCCACGCCGCCATAACAGCAAACTCCAGACGGTCGCACCCACCAACAGCCCTCCGAACAGCACCAACCCGCCCTGCTCGACCCCGGCGAGCCAATCGACGGTCGGCTCCTTGAGCATATGGGACTGAATGAGGTGGGCGCCCCGCGCTCCTGCGAGCCCGATGACGATCGATACGCTGGCGCGCGCGATCGAGCCGTCAGTCGGAGCACCGCGAAAGGCGAGCTGACGACGGTACACGACCAACGCGACGAGAATGGCCACCAGGAAGCAGACCGAATAAGTCGGTATCGATAGACCCCCGGGAAGTCGAAAGAGAATGGGATGCACGCGGGACTCCCCTGTTCCTGGCGGTTGACGTGTCGGGGTTGTGCGGGACCGTCGATACGCGTAAAACGCTGCGAGACCACGCCCTGGAGAATGTAACCATCATGAAGACGATCGCGATACTGGGTAGCACCGGCTCGATCGGGCGCCAAGCCCTCGAGGTCATCGCCGCTCATCGCGACCAGTACCGTGTCGTCGGGCTCGCAGCCGGACAAAGTGCGGACCTACTACTCGAGCAAGCCGACACGTTCGACGTGCCGACCGTTGCCCTCGGCGCTACCCCCGGTACGAAGCCCTCGAATCGCACGATGATCTGTGGCGGCGACTCAGCCACCGTACTCATCGAGCAGACTCGCCCGGATCTGGTCCTCAACGCAATCACCGGCACCGCAGGTTTACGTTCTTCCTACCGGACACTGGAACTCGGTGTCGACCTCGCGATTGCAAACAAGGAGTCCATTGTGGCCGCGGGCCCGCTCTTGGTCGATTTGGCGGAAAAGTCTAACGCCAAGATCGTCCCGGTGGACTCCGAACACAGCGCTATCCAACAGTGCTTGCGTGCAGGAACGCACTCGGAGCTAGCCAAGATCCACCTGACCGCGTCCGGCGGTCCGTTTCGAGGCTGGCCCGCCAACGACCTGAAAACGGTAACGCGCGAAGAAGCACTACGACATCCGACCTGGAGCATGGGTCCGAAGATCACGATCGACTCGGCGACTTTGATGAACAAGGCGCTCGAGGTGATCGAGGCACACGTCCTCTTCGGACTAAGCCCCGACCGCATCGAGGTCGTTGTTCACCCGGAGTCCGTCGTACATTCTCTGGTAGAATTTCTCGACGGGTCCTTTGTTGCACACCTCGGTGCAACGGACATGAGGATTCCAATCCAGTACGCGCTGAGCCAGCCGGCGCGGTGGCGCGGCCCCTCGGTCAAGTTCTCGCTGATCGAGCTACAATCCCTACATTTCGAGTCGGTCGACCACGAAGCGTTTCCCGCGATAGGATACGCGTACGAAGCGATCGAACGCGGCGGAACCACGCCGGCCGCCATGAACGCCGCGAACGAGAGCGCGGTCGACTTGTTCCTCTCTCAGAAAATCACGTTCACCGAAATTTTCGCGCTGGTCCGAAGAACGTTGGACGAGCATCGCACCGAGCCCGTGACGAGCATCGAACAAGTGCTCGAGACGGACACTCAAACCAGAGAGATCATCCATCGATGGACCTGCTGACGTTGGTCTACGCCATCTTCGGGATCGGCTTCCTCATCTTCGTCCACGAGCTCGGTCACTTCTTGGCCGCGAAGCGAGTCGGAATCCGCGTCGAGACATTCGCCCTCGGATTCCAGCCGACGATCTTCGGATTCAAGGCGCGGTTCTGCGCGTTCAAGTGGGGAGACACCGAGTACGTAATCGGAATGCTCCCGTTCGGCGGATACGTGAAGATGTCGGGCGAAGAGCCCGGCGATGAGCGCACCGGTTCCCCTGACGAATACGCGTCGAAGAAGCCGAGCGAACGGGCCCAAGTGCTCGTGGCCGGCGCTATCATGAATCTGATATTCGGATTCATCTTCTTCATCATCGCGTACTCGGTTGGCGTCCCCGCTGATAGATCACGGGTCGGAGCCGTCTCTCCGGGGGAGCCCGCGTGGAGCGCCGGGATCCGTCCCCATGACCTCGTTACCGCAGTCGATGGGGAGCCCATTCGTGAGTTCCGGGAACTATTCACAGAGGTCGCACTGTCGAGCCGTGACGAACCCCTCGCGCTGACAATCGAACGCAACGACAAAGTCATCCAACTAGAAGTTCGTCCCAGATTCGATGCCGGTCGGGGAATTCTGGGGATCGGAGTCATCCCGGCCACAACCGCCGTAGTCGAAGATGTCATCGAGGGGCTCCCAGCTGGATTGGCGGGATTGAAGTCCGGCGATCTCATCGAGCAACTGACCTTTGTCACTGATCGATACGAGTTCACGGTCCCGAAGTCGGTGTCGCCAAGCGGTTGGTGGCGGTTGATCTCATCCTACGTCACGCAGGATCCAGGTGGCCGAATTCGGATGAGCGTTCGCGGCGCAGACGGCGCTTCCCGCGAGCTGCAGTTTGGAAGCGTTGAGAACGAAGAAGCGACGAAAGAGCGCCAACCGGTCATCGGTGTACTGCCGAGCGCAAGGATGATTGGCTACATCCAGCCGGGGAGCGACGCGGAAAAACTTCTTCGACTCGGCCAAGAGGTCGTTCAACTCGGAGACACCCCGATTCACCAGCTCGGTGAATGGACGGTCATGGAACAACCGTCCGGCCCCGTAGTGCTTCGAATGTCTGACAACGAGACTGTCACGGTCGATCGAGATGTTCTGTTTGGCTGGCTAGTCGACAACACAGTCTTCGCAACTGGGGTCATGCCCTCAGACAAGAACGGCGACGAGCCTCCGAAGACACCCGCTGTGATCGGTAACGTCGGCATCGGTAGCCCCGCGTCGAAGGCAGGGCTCCGCGCGGGAGATCGCGTGACCAAGGTCGGCGAAACGAGCGTCGACACCTATAACGCGTTCCGTGTGGCGATCACCGCACAGGACAGCTCCACAGAAATCCCGTTCGTGATCGACCGAGGTGGTGAGACCCTCACCATCAAGATCCGACCTGAGAAGCCGCGACACATCTTCGGGTTCTCGACCGAGGCCGACAAGTTCATCAAACAAGGCGGAGTCGTCGAGGCGTGTCAGCTAGGCCTCGCCGACATGGGCCTCTGGATGAAGCGGGTCTTCCTGACCCTCAACTCGCTGATCAAGCGGGACGTCAGCGCCAAGAACCTCGCGGGTCCCGTGGGTATCATCATGGCGACCAAGAGAATGAGTACCCAAGGCTTGGGCAGCTTTCTTTGGTTCCTGGCCCTGATCAGCGTCAACCTGGGTGTCTTCAACCTCTTGCCATTTCCGATCCTCGACGGCGGACATCTCTTGTTTCTCGCTATCGAGAAAATCAAAGGATCCCCGGTCAACGACTCGGTCATGCACTACGCCCACCTTGTCGCGTTCGTTCTTCTCATCAGCCTCGCCCTCTTTGTGACATTCCATGACATCAAGCGTTGGTTCTTGTCCTGATCAGGAATCGCGCATGCGCCCATGGCTCGAACTCACTCGCATCCGGCTGTCACCCACAGCCGTCTCCAACGTCTGGCTGGGACTAGGACTGACGATAGGTGTCAGCGGTTGGCCGGTTGCGAGGTCCCTTGCCTTCGGGCTCCTCGCGTGGGTTCTGTATCTTTTCGGCATGGCGATGAACGACTTCGCCGATCGAGAACGCGACCGTACCAAACATCCGGATCGCGCCTTACCCAGTGGAACCATCTCCGCGAGGGCCGTGGCTCGCGGGCTCGTCGTGCTCGCGTTAGTCGCGGTGACTCTGGCTTACCTTCTCGGCATCGCAACACTCGGGGTATGCGGCACGATTATCGCCTTCATCGCGACATACAACTTCTCGACCAAGGATCACCCGATAGCCGGTCCACTAGCCATGGGAGCCGTACGCTCCAGCCTCGTGATTCTCGGCGCGACACAGATCGGCTGGCACTCGTACCCCCCGAGCGTCTGGATCGCCGCCGTCGGACTCGGAGGATACGTTGCCCTGGTCACGTACTACTCACTTGCCGAGGACGATCCGACTCGCCACTCGTTGAGGCGCCGCGCTGAGTTCGTGCGGGGGTGGGTCGTCGTGGTCGCGGCAGCGTCGATCTTCGACGCCCAGCATAACGGAGAGTGGCCGTGGCTGGGAATCGCCGGTTGGTTGGGCGCCGCACTTTGGACGACGCACGCGATCGCCCCGCTGCCCCGAGGCGGGCCACCCTTCCTTACCACCTTGCGCTTCCTGCGCGGACTCTTCGCGCTTGATATGGCGATGGCGCTCACCTACGATCTCGCCGAACTTGCATTCGCGAGTGCGGTCCTTGCGGTGACCACACTCACCGCTCGCCGATCCTAAGCCAGGCTACAAGAACTACCGCCATGGCTTGCTCCTCAGGACTCCGTCGCAAAGGCTCACCATGAATGTCGTCGTTATCGGTTCCGGTGGTCGCGAGCATGCACTTGCTTGGCGACTGAGTCGCTCCCCCCGAGTCGACAAGGTGTTTAGCTGTCCAGGCAACGGCGGACTCGCTTCACTCGGTGAACGTTGGCAAGACGTCTCTCCCAGCGACTTCGAGGCGCTTCTCGCTCGGATCAAGGAGTCCAATGTCGAGTTCGCCATCGTGGGCCCTGAAGACCCGCTCGTGAACGGGCTCGGGGATAAGCTACGGGCAGCCGGCATTGCGACGTTCGGTCCCGGCGCCGCCGCGAGCCAACTCGAAGGATCGAAGCTTTTCGCTAAAGAGTTCATGTCGCGACATGGAATACCAACCGCGTCGCACGCGGTCGTCGAAGACATCAATGAGATCGAGAACACGCTCGAAAAATTCTCGGGCCCAACGGTCATCAAGGCAGACGGACTGGCTGCAGGTAAAGGAGTGATCGTCACCAACGATCATGACGAGGCGGCGCAGGCAATCTCCTCTATGATCACGGACCGGCGCTTCGGTGATGCTGGACTAAAGGTTGTCGTGGAGGAACGTCTCACGGGCGTGGAAGTCACCCAGCTGGTGTTCGTCAGCGGCAAACAATACGCACTGCTCGACACTGCCCAAGACTACAAGCCGCTACTCGACGGCAACCGTGGTCCCAACACGGGCGGAATGGGCTCATACAGCCCCACCCAGTTACTCGACACCACTTTACAAGCACAGATCGTCGGCGAGATTCTAGAACCAACGTTGGCTGGCTTGAAAGCTGAGGGAATCGAGTACCGCGGCGTCTTATACATCGGGCTGATGCTCACGCCGACGGGGCCACAGGTCCTGGAGTACAACGTGCGTTTCGGTGATCCGGAAACGCAACCGCTACTCATGCGGCTGAAGACGGACTTGCTCGACGTGTTCGAAGCGATGGAAGAGCAACGACTGGATGAAATCGAATTGGAGTGGGATGAACGATCCGCGCTCTGCCTCGTTCTCGCCTCGGACGGTTACCCAGAGAGCTACGCAACGAAGCTAGCGATGAAGGGGAACCTGACCTCTGATCCCGCCAGTGACGTGCAAGTGTTTCACGCCGGCACCGAATCTTCGGAACCCGGAAAGTTCGAAACCGCAGGTGGACGCGTCCTCGGGGTTACCGCTCTCGGCGACACACTCGAGGAAGCACGCGCCAAAGCGTTTGCTCGAGCGGACGAAATCGACTACGCGGGAAAAACTCACCGGACCGATATCGGAGTGTTCGGGATCACCGCTTCGTAAGTCGCGACCACCCGCGTTCGACCGAGTCGAAAGGATGACGACGACAAATTGATCGTCGCCGTCAGGACCGGGCGGAAGAGCGACACTCAACTCTCACGACACTCTTCAAGCCGGCGGCGGAACCCGAGTCACGGGTTGAGCAGCCTGCGTTAGTTCTTGGGGGGAAACGAGGATCGAAGCGACTCACCCTCGACGTCGTCGCGGGCTACCACTCGACGAATGAGCCCTTTGAGATCGTCCACGAAACCGCTGAAACTCTCGAACCGATAGCAGCGGCGGTATTCGGCATCGAGGATATCCCGCAGGGTTCCACCGCGAACGGTTCGATTCGACTCGGTCCGAAGACTCTCCAGGTCTCCAGAAGGTCCGAGGTCGGTGATCTGCTGATCGACAACACTAACGCCTGAAACAACGTGACGCACCGTACGACTGACCGACGGGTCGGATCGCATTCAGACTCCTTCGCCCTATTCGCCAGCACAGTCATCTCGCGCAAACAAAGTAGGGCTGATTTGGGAGCCAGGAGGCGGTCGCTCTCCTGAGAGCTGACCGCCTGCTGCCACCACCTTGCTGTTCCGACGTGGCGTTCGGTGACGCCAAGCACGCGCGCCGGAGAACTTCCGAGGGATGATAGGCCAGGTCCCTGAACTGTCAACGGGCGATGGCGACGACCGCTCGCAACCGTCGCGCTGGCGGGCAGTTCAGAACATCAGAGCGGTGGACAAAAAAAATGCGGAGCCCGGTCGGGGACTCCGCATTTACCGCCTGAATCGAGGTCGATCAGATATCGAGATCTTTGATCTCTTGGCTCTCCTGAATCCGCTCGATTGTCAGGCGCATGTGCTTCGACTCAAACTTTCGAGAGTTCGCGTCGATGTTCTTCGGGGCTGAATCTGCGGGATCAGGAGACAACCCCAACGACTCGTACATGCTCCGACTTCGTTCGTAGGTCCGCTTCGCAACAGCCCGCGACAGGTCCGTCAGATACTTCTCCAGATCGCGGCGCGCCATCAGGAACTTCAACTTGGGCGCGTTGCGGATATCGGCTTGGATCGCTCGAATCGGATCGCGACACTCTTTCTCGATCCACTTCTGCCAGCCGACGGGATCAAACTTTCCACTCTTCTGAAAGCCCTCCCCGGCAATTGCCTGCTTGCGCGCAGCTGAGAACTTTCTATCGAGCGCGACCAGCCCCTCGATCTTCGCCTTGAAGAATCCGCGAACCTCGGCCTTCTGATTCTCGAGATCCTTGGGGTCACCAAAATCGAAACGCTGCTTGGCGTACTTGTAGCTCCACGATCTCTTCTTGGGAAACAACTCCGGCTTGCTATCGATGTAGTCCCGAACAGCGGTCGGCTGCTTCTCGTAGAGCACCTTGAGCTGCAGCAAGACTCCCTGCGCGACGCCGGACAAACCGGTCTTTTCCTCTATCTTGAATCGCGACTTGCTGCCGAGTTCGTAGGTAAAGAAGTAGACAGGCGTGACGCCGAGGCGGAGCTCTAGATCGAGTACCGCCCCTTCAGGCAACTTGATCTCACGAGCCTTCGAAGCGGACACCGAAAGGATCCACCCCTCGTCGGCCTTCTTCGACTTCTTGATCTCGATCTTCTCGACGTCGATCGGAGGGATCAATGGACCCGGTGGTACATCCTGGCCGTTGGCCTGGGTCGATACAATTCCGGCTAATACTGCAACGAGTAGCGTCATCTTCATGAGGAGGACTTCCCGTTCTTCTTCTTGCCGTCTCCGGCAGGCTTCTCGGCCTCAGCGGGCAGGGCGCCGCGAACCGCCTTGCCCAACCGTTTAAGCTCGCGAATCGCCGTGGGCATTCGAGTTCGAGTCTCCGTAAGGAGCTTGTGTTCGTCGGCGTCTGTGTCTTTCTCGTCGTACTCGAGTTCAGCGCTCTTGTAGAGTTTCTTGGACTCGTCCAGCGCGGTAACCGCGATGCACGCGGTGAGCTCTCTCATAGAGAAGCAAGCGCGCTTGAACGGTTGGAACCTCTTCGCCTTCCACGCGTCTTCGACTTCACCCTGTATCACGCGGATCTTCGCGACCGCTTGAACGTCGAACCACTTCCGCCAAAGCTTCGGCTCGAACACTCCGTCCTTGACGAACTCTTCGCCTGCCTCAACGGCCTTCGCTTTATCGATGACTTCCTTGCGGATCGAACTGAGCGCACTGATCCTGCTCGTAAAGAACGTTCGAATGTACTCGTTCTCTGCCTCGACGAGTTTCATGTCCCCGACCAGAAATGTTTGATCAGGGTGATACTCCGTCCACGGATCCATGGCCGGAGGGAACGCTTTCGGGTTCTTCTTGATCGCGCTCTTCACTTTGGACGGTTGCTCTTCCAGGTCGACCACCGTGATGAACGTAAACTTGTCCGGGGTGACCGGAATCACCCCGGTGTCGAACTCCGCTCGTAGGGTGCCGCCCTCCACGGTGTACTTGTAGCTCTCGACGGTCTGAGACCTGAGCGTCAGCCGGAACTCGACCTTCGCTCCCTTGGGGAGGTGTTCGATCTTCCCGGTGACGTTGATCTTGAACTTCTTCTTGTTCGGAGAGACCGTCACCTTGGAGATGACCAGGTGCGCGGGGTGGCTCTCCTCCTGGCCGCTGGCGCGATCCAGACCGAGGCTGAGTCCTACGAGTAGAAAGGCGATGAACGTGACGAGCCTTGGAAGCTGCATGTGGCCCCCTCACCTGCTTTGAGAATCGGATTCGAATGTATCTGCCCACGACGGGCCACGGGCACGAGAGCCGCTCCGGAAAATTCGGGCCGTCCGAACTTCTCCGTAACTTGCGGCCGCCCCTACGATCGCGTCACAGCCGAAGAGAGCCGATATACCATGCCTAGTCCGCAGACCATGCCGGGAATAACGACTCTCTTCGCAGCGACGGTTCGGTCGTACCGAACGCGCCGCTCGTTAGCCTCGTCGAAACGAGCTCCGTCTCGGGGTAAACCCCGAGAGAAGAAACCTCTCACTCGGCGACTTCACTCACGAGCACCTGCGCGCTCGGGAGATAATACGACAGAGTCACGTCTTCGAGAACCGGAGTGCCGATGACTTTACCCCCGAAGGGTCCCGAGCCAGTGGCACCGCGCATTGTCGCTTCGTACACGATCTGACCCACTCGTCCGGCCAAATTGTCACCCTTCGCATAGACCCATCGCCCGGCCAGGTTCTCGTTGAGAACACTGTCGCTCCCGGGATCGATAAGGCTCACGGCGGAGGGACGGTTGTCGATGTTGTACGCCTTCATTTCGAAGCCGTTACGCCAGGTGACGGGACTCGACGCGTACATGAGCGGCGGCTGCACGCTCCAAGTCAAGGAGCGCAGTCGAACGCGGTTCACCCCCTCCGGGAACGGAATTTCGAACCCATTGACGTACTTCGCTTGCCGGTCGGTGAAGTATCCGGTCGGTCCGTACGGAGCGACGTAGCCGCCCGAGAAGCTGACAAACTCGTCGATGGTGGCGTTGGACATGATCCGCTTCACCGACTGATCGCCGACCACGCCCTTGTCGTCGAAGTTCGTGTTGAACTTGAAGATTCCTTCGCTTGCCACCGCCTGCTTTCGGAAGAAAGCACCGATGTACATCTCGTCCTTGGGCTCTTCGACGTTGAGTGCACAGAAGCTCTCGTCGCCCATGTCGTTGACGGCGGCGGAGACGTCTTCGAAGTCGAGCTTCATTCGGATTCCGTTACCGGCTCCCGCTTCGTCGTTGAACTCGACCATGACATGGTGCCACTCCTTGCCCTTCCAATTGAGATCTTTCAGGCTGATGGCGTAGTCACGTCGTGCATAGAGCTTCTGAGGATCGCCTTCGATTCCACCACCCTCTGCGTCCTCGGCCTCATCGACCGCCGGTACGGCAGCCGAGGTGTTCCCGTCGAGGAACGCCTGGTGGTAGTAGAGACGACTCACTCTCAGCTCACCGTTGGTGTTCTTGAAGATGTACCACTGCGTACCTTCGGAATCGGTAGGACCACCGCCAACTCGGGTCTGGACCTGAGTGGACGAGAACAGCCCACAGAACACCGGCACCTCTGGATCGAACTCGAACTTGACCCAGAAGGCGACGCCACCGTGGTAGTACGCCATGTTGCCGATGTCGTTCTTACCACGCGCCCCGCCGATTTGACCTTGATCTCCAGGCGTCAAGCGAGCGACCGAGGCTGGGAAGCGCAAGAAGCTCGGCGACTTGTTGCGGAAGATGCTCGAGTGAATGCCGTCCGGCATGAGGTCACTACCGAGCGCAGCGGTGCTGACCGTCGCGTCGCGAACTTGCTGCGCCTCGTTGTTCGAGTCGGTGGCACCACCCCAGTTAGCCTTGGAGTAACGCTTCTGAAACTTAACTCCTGAGCCGGAGTACTCCGGGTCCAGGACGGTGCTGATTTCTTTGAGGTACTCCTCGCCGTTGTTCAGTCGGCGTTGCAGCAAACGACGAAGTCCAGCGCGAGACTGCTCGCTCCGGAACCGGAAACCGTGGGCGAGCAACGTCGTCGTTCTCTGTCGATACGCCTCGAGACGAGCCGATGGATGCAGACTTTGGCGCAGCGCGTCGGAGTAGCCCGAGAGCTCGACACGGCCGTCCACGTTCGACCCGAAGAAGAAATCTTCGTGAAGCGCACTGATCGGGTCCGGGTACGTTGTCACGTACTCGCGGTTCTGACTCGACTGCTGCCCGTAGTTGAACGGAGTCTCGAAGTCCTCCTGAGTCGTGTGCCGCATGACCTCCCACACCTTGACCACGGTGCGACGCTTCACTTCGGCGAAGTTCTCCCAGAACATGCCATCGGCATCCGCGACCGCGGTCTCCAGGACGTCCTCGCCACTGACCTTGCCGGCCATTTCGGCCAGCGTCGTGATCTCGAAGACGCCGTTGGAGTCGAAGCAAAACTCGGTCGTGTTACCGGGGATCGGCTGAGTCGGATCGTCGTTGTCGAGCTTGATCAAGTTCGACTTATCAACCGGCGCGTACGCGCTGCGGTTCGGATTGTATTTGTTCGAGCGGACGTTCGGGTTGAAGTTGGCGATCAAGATCGATCGCATCATGTCGTAGTACCAAGCGTTGTTGCTTGAGTACGCAAGACCTGCTCCGCGACGAGCGCTCGCGCTCTCCGAATGCCCTCGAGACCAGATCAAGCCGCTCGGGCTACTGGCATTCCCCGTCACCTTGTTTTGAATCGAAGGGTCGCGCGGGTTCAACGGATCGACGACGCGAACGGTATTCGGGTTCGGGAACATCGTATCGTCCAGCGTATGAACCCAGTTCTCGAATCCGATCCCCGACTCTGCTCCTTGACCCGTCGTTCGCCACGCCATGAATGGCTGGCGCTTGCGTTGAACGATGATCTGATCAGCGATCAAATCCGCTTGCGCCCGATCGAATGGCTTCGAGTAAACCCACACCGGCTGTTGCCGGAGGAACAACTCTTCTTTCGAGTTCAGCATGACGTCTTCGAGAACGCCCCGATTGGCTTCCTCGAGACCTTGGCGCCGCACGTCGACATAAGGGAATGGCCGTCGGCCGCCGAGCCCCATGATGCACGCCATCAGAACCGGTTTCGGCGCTGTGTTGATGTTAATGGGCGCGCGACGTTCCTTACCGACTTTCGGAGCCGAACCTGTGACCTCGGTCTTCAGCCCGAGATCGCCTGTGCTCGACGTTGAGGTACTCGGGCCATCCGGGCCACCGACCAGTCGGGATTCCGAGAATCGGTCCAGACCATCGGTCGGGCCAAAACTCTTCGGGTCCATCCACGAGTTCGCGGTAATGAAGTCAGCGATGCGATTGTAGTTTGTCTCCCCGAGCATGTTTCGGAGCTCGGACTTCGAATGAAACTTGCCACCGATCTTGATCCGGTAGCGAATGATGTCTTCTCCGGTGACGGCACGGCCACCGGTCGCCCGAGTGAAGAACGGAGAACGACTGTATTTCGATTTGTAGTGTTCGTCGCTGACGAGCGCCTGGCCGAGATTCAACAACATGTCGGCAAGCGAGTCTTGCTCTCCGTTGATGTTGATCTGGGAGGCTGCGTCGATGACCTTGGTCTTGAACCGCTCAACCCGGTTGTCGTCTCCGCCGATCGTCGCGGCAAGCGACGACTGACTCGGAAGTGAACCTTCGAGCGGATGTAGCCCACCCAACTGGAGGTCGCCGACCGCGGTCTTGATTCCGTAAATCCACGGCGCGCGTTGACGTTCGAAACGCGTGTAGCCGTCCCACAACATCCCACTTCGCAGCATCGCGATGACGCTGGACTCCGCCGAGCCGGCGATCAGTTCAGTCGTCCGGGAGTTCTTGAAGTTCTCGGTCGCGCGGCTCTCCAGTTTCATGAGGGCGGCGAACGTGACTCCAATGATCATGAGCAGCGTCAGTACCATCATCGCGACGATGAGCATGGAACCTTGCTGACGATCACGCGCGGCGAAACAACGATTGGTCACCATTCGGTGGCCCTTCCATCAACGGTCAACTCTGAAAAGCAACAGGTGGTAGCCCGAGGCGCGGCCCGATCGAACTCGAGATCGGGCGCCAGGGTTGGCGGCACCTCGAATCAGATCAGCTTCGCCTCGCGCAGTCAGGAAGCGACTTCGGCGAACGGGAATCTGGACGTCGCCTCGCAGGCGCCGTTGCGGCCTCATTTCACGAATTGGCCCGTACTTCTGCAACCGGAACCGACGATGAGAAACGCGGCCGAGACCGATTCGTAGGCGAACCGGTCTCGACCGCGCATGGCGACAACAGTTGTTGCGACCTAACCCTTTACGGGTGCTGGAGCTGGAGCCTCGCCCGCGGGCACGGCGTCCGCAGGCACTGGATCAGCGGCCGCCGCTGGAGGTGCAAAAACTTCAGCGCGCACCTCACGTTCGAGCTTCTCGAGGATCTCGGGGTGCTCTCGAAGGAACGTGATCGCTTTCTCACGGCCCTGGCCGAGGCGATCGCTGCCGATCGAGAACCACGTTCCCGACTTCTTCACGAAGCCGAGTTCGACCCCGTAGTCGATGAGTTCTCCGTACCGGCAAATACCTCGATCGAACACGATATCGAACTCTCCGCGACGAAACGGAGGCGCGAGCTTGTTCTTGACGATCTTCGCCACGCAGCGGTTTCCGGAGACGTCACCATCGGTCTTGATCGATCCGGTCCGACGAATGTCGATTCGGATCGACGAGTAGAACTTCAGCGCACGACCACCCGACGTGGTTTCGGGACTTCCGAACATCACGCCGATCTTCTCTCGAATCTGGTTGATGAACACCACGCACGTGTTGGATCGGTGAATGACGCCGGTCAGTTTCCTCAGCGCCTGCGACATGAGGCGAGCCTGAAGACCGACGTGCGTATCTCCCATGTTGCCTTCGAGTTCCGCCCGTGGAACAAGGGCCGCCACGGAGTCGATGACCACGACGTCGACCGCCGCGCTCGCGACGAGCATTTCGGCAATCTCGAGGCCTTGCTCACCCGAGTCGGGCTGCGAGACCAACAGATTGTCGAGGTCGACACCAAGCTTCCGAGCGTAAATGGGGTCGAGCGCGTGCTCGGCGTCGATGAACGCCGCCACGCCGCCGTTCTTTTGCGCATTGGCGATCACGTGCAGGGTCAACGTCGTCTTACCCGACGACTCCGGCCCGTAGACTTCCACCACGCGTGACCGGGGGAAACCGCCGACGCCCAACGCCTCGTCGATGGCGATCGACCCTGTCGAAATCGTATCGACTTGTTTCGCGGCGGAGTCACCGAGGTACATGATGGAACCGTCGCCGCAACGCTTGTGAATCTGCTGCAAGGCTAAATCTAGCGCCTGCTTGCGTTGAGGATTAGGCCCGGCTTTGGCTCCGCTAGTTTCTGCTGCAGTCTTCTTGCGGCCCTTGGCACCACCCTGGGGCGATGTGCTCTTGGCACTTTGAATCAATTTCCTGTGTCCTCTCCTGAGTTCTCGGGGGTGCCCTCCGACACGGAGGTCGCCGCCTTCTTATCCCTAATCAGCGTCGACAGTCTTGTCCTGCGGATCCCATCCGGTTGACCGGGATCCGCCGCAGCCCCGTTCTTGAGAACAGTGCGCATGCGCGCGCTCAATTGTCGAGAGCCCCCGTGACTCGCGCCCGAACGGGCTTGATACGGGATCTCATGTATGAGCGAGACCTGGTACGGGTTTAGGCGGGCACCCTCCCGTCTCAGGAAATTCACCTTCGCCCGCGCCGCCTCAGCTGGCGTGTATGCGCGGGGAGGGGTCGAACAGCTGGTGAGAAGCAAAGTAACGACGAAGGTCGCCAGAGACCCCAGAAGTAACGACGCGCGCGCTCGCAAAGCGGGCAACGACGCACAACGACACGCAGCGTCCGGATTCGGAGCCGTTGTCGAGGAAGCCACGACTGGATCTGGTGAACTCAACGAAACTCGACCTCTCAGGGAACTTAGTTGCGGATGGCTTCGCGGGAACGAATCGCCTTCCGCAGGAGGCAGGCGCCAGACATTTCACCGGCTATTGTCGCTCGCGGACTCCAGGTTGTCAAAGGAACGACAACACGGCCGGCATCCTCAACGAGGAAGCCGGCCGATGTTGCGAAATAACCAGGTTGTTCCAAAGGCGATTCGAACGCCTGGATTCTAGCCTCGGCTAGAAGCGCGGGTGGAACGTCTGCGGAAAACTGGTGCCCTGCTGATACCGGAAGCTGATCTCCACAACCGCGTCCATGACACGTTGCTCGATCTGCTTCAGCGCTTCGTACCCCGCCTCGTTCTCGAGCCCGAGCGCGTCGTCGATCTGCTCGCTGATATACCCAGCCAAGTCGAACAGCCGAATAATCGTCTGCAGTGACGAAGACACGTCGAGATCGTCCGGGATCGAGGCGATCATCTCCTCGAGATCCTGAATCGAGACGTTGTCATCGAGCCCTGAAACGATCGGAGCCATGTGCTCGATCGTGATTCCTCGCAGGACGGGCGAGGTCAGATTTTCGATGAAATGGCGCTTCCCGGCGGGGACAAATAGGACGTCCCCTTCGGATACTTCCCGAGTCACGTCACCAACAGTGATGCGACCCGAGCCTGCAATGATGAGATCGAGCTCGTGAGCGTCATCGTGCTGGTGCGCGATGGTTGACTCGCCCGGAGCAAGTTCGAACTCCCAAGACCCACGAATCGGACAATCAGCGGCCGCTTCGAAGTCCGGATGATATTTCCACTCTTGAATACGCACAGTCAGCTCCCGACCGAACCCCTCCCCCATCGAAGAGTAGGATAGGGAGCCCAGTACGGCAAACCGCGGGCCCGAACCATTGGTTCCCTTGTGCCTTACGACAGTCGAAATCGAACTCTCACGCATAACCTCGGAATCCGACAGCCTTCACGTGGGGTCTCACGTCTCGGCACCGAGTCGATCTCGGCCAACCTCGACCCTCTACGTCTGACGGCAGAGAACAAAGGTCAAATCATCGGGTTTCGAGGGCTCGCCAGCGGAAGGGTTCGACATGCGCCCGAGCGCGACACTCGAAAGCTGCCGCGCTCCGTCCGGGAGGCTCCCCGCTCGGACCCGATCGACGATCTCCTCTAACCGTAGGTTGTCGGTCAGACCATCGGAGGCGAGCAGCACCGTGTCACGCCGCGACATGGCGAACCCTCGACTCATCTCGATGCTCATGTCGAGGGACCCCACCGTGTTGGAGACGAGGTGGCGATCGTGATGATCGATCGCATCGTCTTCGTGCAGCGCCCCCGACTCCACCAAGTAACCTACGGGAGAGTGACTGGTTGTCTGGTGCTTGAGTTTTCCGCGCTGGCCGACGAGCAAGCCGACGGTATCGCCAGCCTGGTAACTCCGGATGATTCCATCGCGAATCGAAACGCAGGTGACGGTTGCAGCGGCGCCGACGCCGAGCTGAAGAATCGCTTCGTTGGCGCGGTCGAGAGCTGACAGGACGAGTCCACGAATCGCCTCGTCGCTCTCGACCTCGCTCTCGGCATCGCTGCCCCGTGCGATCAGTTCCTCGATCACAATTCGCGCGGCTTGATCTCCAGCCCGGCCGCC
The DNA here is from genome assembly GCA_021776775.1 of Planctomycetota bacterium. Lineage (GTDB taxonomy): Bacteria > Planctomycetota > UBA8108 > UBA1146 > JAJFFE01 > JAJFFE01. The sequence continues at coordinate 16,620 of JAJFFE010000264.1, forward strand.
ACCGACGCCGTCCGCGACCACCAACAAGACCGCGCCGGCGCCGAGAGAGATAACGGCTGCCGCATCCTCGTTCGCACTGGTCTTGTCCGGACACCTTCGTGAGTACACCGCGATCGAGAACCCCGCCGCGCTGAGCACCCGCGCTTCAGCGTCGTCCCCGTCGAGAACCGAGTATCGGGTCGGCGAACCGACCTCCAGTGGCTCGCTCTCGTTCACCCGCCCCTCCGCCCGCCCTGCTTCTTGCGCCGACTCGCAGCCAACGCTCTCTTACGGCGCAGCAGATTCTTCTCTAGTTCCGGCTGAATTTCATGGAACGCTGCGAGCATGGCGGTCGCGTCACAGAAGCGGCGTCGAGGCTCGACCTCGAGGCTCTTTCGAATCCAATGAATCATGACCCGCGGTAACTTCGTGCTCAGTTTCCGGTTCTCGGGGAACGGCCATTCGAACGGCCACTCCGGCGTCTTGCCCGCGAACATGCGATACACGATCAATCCAAGTGCGAAGACGTCGGACCGCAACGATGGCTTCCCCATCGCCTGCTCCGGCGCCATCGAGCCCAGTGTGCCCGACCCGGACGCGTTGACCGTATGGCGGGCAACCCGAGCAATCCCAAAGTCTGTCCAACGCACTCGGTCGCGACCGAACACCAAGACGTTGTCTGGCTTGACGTCACAGTGAAGCACCCCGCGAGAATGGGCGTGCGCCAACCCTTCCAACATCTGCTCGACAAAATCGAGACACAATCGCGTCGAGAGTCGTCGCTCGAGTCGATCCGCAAGGGATTCGTCCGCGAGGGCGGACGCGATAACAAACTGACCGTCGATGAAACTCGCATCCTTGATCGGAAGAATGTTCGGATGGTCGAGCCGCGCGGTCAGACGCGCCTCTCGGCGAAACAGCTGTAACGTCTCCTTGTCATCAAACCCAACCAGAGGAATCTTCAATGCGACGCGGATTCCTTCGATACTGTCGTAGGCTCGATAGACGTTTGCGAACCCGCCTTCAGCCAACCTAGTTTCGATGCGGTATTTGCCCAACCTCTGCCGGGCCCGCAAGCGCGTTGCGCGAATCATCGAAACAGCACCACCCATGGTTCGTGCAAGTCGCGGCCGGACTCTCGCCCGCTCAAGCCGACAAATTTGTCCACAACCACCCCCGGATTTCGAACTCAGCCACGCCCGGCGACCATCTCGCGAAGAACAATAGCGGCCCGCTTCGGCAGAACGGGACCCAACAATCGGAGCCCTCGAATCAGAAAACCAAGCCAGCGGACTTCTCGCACCACTCCGGGGGGTCCGCCGCCCCCTGCCCGCACGCTTTCAGCCACTCAACTTACATCCGAACGAGGATTGGAGCGAGCGATGACGCCAAGAGCATCACGGGAAACCAGAACCCCGGAGTGATCCCTGCGATTCCACTCGCTCTCGACCGTTGACTTTGGCATGAAGGATATCAAGGTACTCAATTGCCAAGGATCATCGGATCTCGACAAGCTAATAATGCTTTCTCTACATGGCTGGCTCGCTGGCTGCTTCGGATGTAGCGACACCGATTCACCTTTCTGTTTCTGAAGCGAGCCCGAAGACAGAGAAAGACTTAGCGAGTATTCGTTAGATTGGCCTCGGCAGTGCCAAGGTGTTCGTCTTCGCGCGACCCGCTCCGAATAGGCACGTGGATATCGAACGCGAAGAAATAGTCCAGATCTCGAAAGCCCAACTCCATGCTCAAGACGCTCTCAATTCCCGTTTCTACGCTCGTGATCATCGCGATCTTGGCCGTCTGGTCTCTGGTACTCGGATTCTCGACCGGACGACGGCTCGACGCGATCGTCGGCGCTGACGACAAATTGATGAAGCAGCTCGAACGACTCGAGACGAGAGTTGATCGACTCGAGAAGTCTCGGCCGATCAGCGCGAGGCCGGCAAGGACCAAAGGTCCCCGGAAGGGTTCGGCGAAGACGACTCCGCGGGAAAATCCGGGTTCGAGTAAGCCAACGAAACAGGCCGAACCGGCAACTTCGCCGACGACTCCCTTGTGGAACAGTTTGAGTCGGTTGTCAGCTGCAGCTTCAAACTTCGAAGCGATCCAAGGGGCTCTCGTCAAAGACGACGAAGCCACAGGAATCGCGTCGTATCGCTGTAAAACAACCGTCCCCGGGTCGCAAGGTGTCACCATTTACCACACGCCCAGCGGATCCTACTGCGAAGCGGTCATGCACAAGTCAGACGACGATGCGGGTGCCGACGAAAAATTCGAGGCGCTGTTGTCTCAGCTAGACGAGGACATGCCGTCGACTTGGTCGACTCGAACCGAGAACTCAGCTGATTTGGAATCGGCGACGGGCTACTCATCCGACGCTGGGGCTTTTCTGATCGGGGTTCGGACGGGTGACGGCGACAAGGGACGGTGGGTCGTAATTCGCGTCGAGGGGGAGTAACGAGCCCCGCGTCGGGTAAGACGAGGCGTTGGCATGACCCTCAGCTTCGCTTGCGGCCGCGATAGCGGTAATCTTCCTTGTGCAAGTCATACCGTTTCATCTTTTCGTACAGCGAACGCGGTTGGATACCAGAGCGCTCGGCCGTCTCCCCGATCCGCCCTTCGGTTCGTCTGAGCATGCGATCTAAGTAGTCACGCTCGAAGTCCGCGACGACCTCATGTCGGACTTCGGCGAGTGTCCGGTCGGTCCATGTCGAGTCCGCGCTCGGCGGCAGCTTCATTGCTTCAGCTGCGGTCGATCCAACATCGATGCCGACGCCTGAGATACTGTGAGGAAGGTCCGCGAGCCCGACGACTTTTCTTGGCGCTAACAACATCGCTCGCTCGACAATGTTCGCTAGCTCTCGAATGTTCCCTGGCCACCGGTACCGACGCAGCGCGTTCAGAGCGTCCGCATCAACACCGTCGACACTAGTGGCGAAGCGTCGCCGAAAGCGGCGGATGAACTGTGAGACGAGCGAGTCGACGTCTTGAGATCGTTCACGTAACGGGGGGATTTCCAACGACACGACACTCAGGCGATAGTAGAGATCTAGTCGAAAACGCTTCGCTTCGATCTCCTCGAGAAGGTCACGATTCGTGGCGGCGATCACTCGGACGTCGATGTTGACGGGGTGATCCCCGCCGACGCGTCGGACTTCCCGTGTTTGCAAGACCTGAAGCATCTTCACCTGTAGGTGAACTGGCATCTCTCCGATCTCATCCAAGAAGATCGTGCCGTTGTGCGCGAGTTCGAACATGCCTCGTCGCTCGCGACTCGCCCCGGTGAACGCTCCCTCCTCGTGGCCGAAGAGCTCGCTCTCCAACAGCGCCTCCGGCAGCGCACCGCAATTGACCGGCACGAACGGGCCCGCCGAGCGGTGGCTCTCGGCGTGAATGGCTCGGGCCAGATGCTCTTTCCCCACCCCGGTCTCTCCCGTGATGAGTAGCGTCGAGTCACTGTTCACGACTTTGAACACGACCGACAAGAACGCTCTCATACGAGCGGACTGCGTCTCGAAATCGGCGAGCCTCGGCCGGTCCCCGATCTCCGGTACCCCCGTGACGCGTTCGCTCCGGCGAGCGATCACGGAGAAGCAGGTGTCGTGAATCAACTCGTCTGCCATGGCCGAGTCGATGACGGCGGAGGCGCCTGCCGCTACCAGCGCCGCGCCCTCTCCGTAATCACCCTCGGAGTAGGCGACAATCAGGTCAGGAGAATCGGGAAGGGAACCCAGCAGTTGAACCGCCTCGCCGGGGGGGTCCGGCAAGAGATCGCGGTCGACGAGGAACAAGTCCCCGCTTCTGCGCAGGAGACGACTCCACGCCGCGTCGGCGGTCGGCATCCGAAGCATCTCGACATGGCAATCCGCGGCCCCGAGCAGATCCCGCAGCCGCCGGCCGAGTTGCTTGCACTGTGTAGCCACGACGACTCGAGCCAGCATGGACGGGCCTTTCCAACTCAGACCAGACGGCGGGTCTCAGCAAATCGGAATATGACCAACAGTCAAATCGGATGCAATGGATCCGATCACCGGCAACGGAAAAGAGGGGAGAACGGCTAAAACATGACGAGGTAACGAGATGGGATTCGGTCGGGGATGGGTGTCGTTTTGGCGTAATGCACGAGCGAAGACGCTTGGTCACGTCAAAGTCTTATGTTCAGACATGACGGACGAGCGAATCAGTCCTCGCAACCAGAGAAAGGTCGCGATGAACTCCCTGTCCATGAATCAAAAAACCGCGTTCCTCATCGTCGCACTCGTGTCTCTTGCCCTCGGCGGACCGCTCCGCGCCTTCGAAACCGGAAATCAAGCCGGGAAGAAGAAGGGCGTTGACGCACCCAAGAAGGCACCCGAAAAGGCGCCCGCAACGTGGGCGCTCGTCAACTCGAGCGGCAAACTTCAGGTCGTGC
>JAJFFE010000265.1 GCA_021776775.1 Planctomycetota bacterium
CCCCAGGAAAACCCAATCGAGTCGGAAGAGGAATCCATTATGGCCGTTGATATGTTCATCAAAATTGGCGACATCAAAGGCGAGTCCATGGACAAGGAACATCGCGACGAGATCGATGTTCTTGCCTGGAGTTGGGGAATGTCGCAGTCTGGCACCATGCACATGGGTTCCGGCGGCGGTTCCGGAAAGGTCAGCATTCAGGACATTTCGTTCACCAAGTACGTTGACTCTTCGACTCCCCCGCTCATGAAGAATTGTTGCGAAGGAACTCACATTCCGGAAGCGAAGCTCGTGATTCGCAAAGCGGGTGGAAAAGCGCTCGAGTACGTCGTGATCAAGCTTCACAAGGTGTTGATCAGCTCGATTTCGACCGGTGGCTCCGGCGGAGAAGATCGCCTCACGGAGAACATTGTTCTCAACTTCGGCAAGTGGGAGTACATGTATCAGCCGCAGGATGAGAAGGGTGCCAAGAAGGGCGGAGAGATCCCGGCCACCTGGAACATCGAAACCAACACTCCCGGCATCAGCGACTCGCCGTAAGCTTCACGCGCTTTCTTGAGTTAGGGCCCGGGGCCAGTCGGATTTCGTCCGGCTGGCCCTGTGCTGCTTGCCGGGCAGTCGACTGCGTCGTGCGGCGCGAAGGGGGACGACATGAATGCTGAGGAACTACTTCGGGCGGGCGATCTCGCGGGGTGTCTCGACAAACTCCAGGATCAAGTCCGTAGCGATCCGTCGGACGCGAAACTGCGGGTGTTTCTCTTCCAACTGCTCGCCGTTCTAGGCCAGTGGGAACGGGCCAGAACTCAACTCGAGGTCGCGGGTGACCTGGACGCCTCGACATTGGCGATGGTCAACGCGTACCGTGAAACTCTCGCTTCCGAACCCTTTCGGCATGAAGTCTTCAGCGGTGCTCGCACTCCCCTCGTCTTCGGCGACCCCGAAGAATGGATCGCACTACTCGTCGAGTCTCTTCGAGTCGCGGCGGGTGGGAAGGCGGACGAAGCAGACGAGCTTCGGAACCGCGGTTTCGAAGGGGCCGAGGCGACTTCGGGATCCATTGTCCTCGCCAAGGGCGACGACGAGTCGGATCCCATACCTTTCGAGTGGATCGCAGATTCTGATCCACGATTGGGCCCGCTCCTCGAGGCGATCATCGACGGAAAGTACTATTGGGTTCCGATCTCGCGTATACAAAAAATGGTCTTCGAAACGCCCAACGATCTGCGCGACATGGTGTGGACCCCGGTGTTCTTCACCTGGGCAAACGGTGGTGAGTCGGCAGGATTTGTCCCCACCCGCTACATCGGTACGGAGCTCAGTGACAATGCGGCCGCCAAGCTTGCCCGAACGACCGACTGGAGCGAAGCGGGTACCGGCATCGGCCAACGAATGTTGGCAACTGACGCTGGAGAGTATCCCATTCTGGAGATCCGACAGATCACGCTGAATTGTGCCGAGCCAGAACAGCCGACCGAAACGGACGAGGCCTGATCCGTGCCGGATGAACGACTTCAGCCGTCGCTCCTCGATCGTCTTACGGACGATGCCCCGGAGAACCCCACCGAATCTCGCGATCAGCGCGTGCTCTCGACGCGTCAACTACGCGATGGGGTTCTTCGCGACCTCGCTTGGCTGCTCAATACTGGATTCCTCGCAGACGTGGTCGACTTGACTCCATATCCGGAGGTCTGGCGGTCGGTCGTGAACTACGGAATGCCAGACTTGACCGGCTGGACCGCGGGGGGCGTTGACATCGCTGAAGTAGAGCAGCTCGTACGACAAGCGATTATCGATTTTGAGCCGCGCATCATCGCTTCGACCGTCCGAGTTCGCGCGCAGGTCGACGGCGAGAAGATGGATCGTAACGCTGTCATGTTCGAGATCACGGGCGATCTGTGGGCCAACCCACTTCCTGAGCATCTCTACCTCAAGACCGAGATCGACTTGGAGACCGGACAGACGTTGGTTACCGAGACGGGTGGGGCGGGGCGCTGATGGATCCTCGAATGCTCGAGTTCTATAACCAAGAGCTTCAGCACGTTCGGGAGATGGGAGGCGAGTTCGCAAAGTCGTTTCCGAAAATCGCCGGTCGGCTAGGGATCGATGAACTCGAGTGCTCAGATCCGTACGTCGAGCGCTTGCTCGAGGGGTTCGCGTTCATGGCCGCGCGAGTTCACCTGCAATTGGACTCGGAGTTTCCGCGGTTTACTCAGCACTTGTTAGAGATCGTGTATCCGCACTATCTGGCACCGACGCCGTCGATGCTGATCGCTCAGTTCGAGCCGGACTCGACCGAGGGAGCGTTGGCGGACGGTGTAGCCATACCAAGAGGGACTGCGCTGAAGAGTCGGCTTGGCAAGGGTGAGCAAACCCCTTGCGAGTACCGGACCGCTCACGAAGTTACTCTTTGGCCGGTTGAGATTGCCGAGGCTGAGTATCACACCCGACGTGATCTAGCCCGCCTGGACTTACCGGACTTACCGGGTGATCTCGGCGAGGTTCAGGCAGCTGTAAGACTTCGATTGAAGACTACCGCGGGGCTTTCTTTCAACGAAACGTCGCTCGATACCCTGACCGTGCATCTTCGTGCCGGGGATCAACTGCCGCACCGCCTCTACGAACAATTGGTCGGAAACTCGGTTGGTGTCGTGGTTCGACCAGCGACGCGGCCTGCACCGTTTCACGAGTTGCTCTCAAAGGAGTCCGTGCGAGCACGCGGATTTGATGATTCTGATGCACTGCTCCCACCTACGACTCGTTCGTTCGGGGGATATCGGTTGCTGAGTGAGTACTTCGCATTTCCGGAGCGGTTCCTGTTCTTCGATTTGTGCGGCCTCGATCGGGCTGTAGCCCGCCATGCCGGTGACGAACTCGACGTGGTTGTATTGCTGAATCGACTCGACGGCTTCTTGGAGAACGCGGTTCATGCCGACCACTTCGCATTGTTCGCGACGCCGGCGATCAACTTGTTCGAGCGGCGAGCGGACCGAGTCCACGTCAAGGAGCAGCAGTCGGAATACCACGTCGTCGCTGATCGGACTCGACCGCTAGACTTCGAGGTTCACACCGTTCACGAAGTCACCGGGTTCGGCAAGGGAGTCGAAGAAGAGCAGGCATTTCTGCCGTTCTACGGATGTGACGACATTCGGGCAGACGATGATTCGCAGGCGTACTTCACGGTGCGGCGGCGTGACCGCAAGCCCACTCAAACTCGGAAGCGCGCAACTAGATCGTCGTATCTCGGTGGGGAAGTCTTCATCTCGTTGGTCGATGGAAAAGAAGCTCCGCACAGAACCGATTTGCGTCAGCTCTCCGTCACCACGTTGTGCACGAATCGTGACCTCCCGATCCTTATGAGCGACAAGGCCGATTTCACACTGGATTCCGGAGCACCGGTTCAGTCTGTTCGCTGTCTAGGGCGCCGGACGCCTCCGCATCCATCGCACTGTGTTGGCGAAACCGCCTGGCGGCTCATTGGGCATCTGTCTCTGAACTACCTATCGCTCATCGAGCGCGATGAAGACGGCGCTAGCCCGCTGCGCGAACTGCTATCGCTGTATGCGCGCACCAGTCGACCCGAAGTTCGGAAGCAGATTGAGGGGGTGCGTGGTGTTCAGTGTCGGCCCATCATGCGCCGCGTTAGTCGTGAAGGTCCGTTAGCGTTCGGTCGCGGAGTCGAGGTCAAGCTCAGCTGTGAAGAGGCGGCGTTCGAGGGAAGCGGAGTGTTCCTGATAGGAGCCGTGCTCGATGAATTCTTCGCGAGGTACTCCTCCGTCAATTCGTTCACTCAAACCGTAATGACAACCCCAGATCGTGGTGAGGTAATGCGATGGCCCCTTCGCACCGGTCGTCGACACATCCTTTGAGTGACGAAGACCCCACGGGCTCTTGGTCCGATGCGTTGGCCAAGGAACCCTGGCGTTACGGGTTCTTTGCTGCGTTACGCCGTGCGGAGTGTGCCCACCGCAGTATGCCGCGTTTGGGATTCTCAAGAAGTCCGAAGCAAGAGCCTATTCGTATGGGGCAGGAGCCGTCGGTCATCTTCGCGCCGTCCACGTTGGCTCGATTCGAACCGGGAGCCGTACCCCGTCTGTTTGTTCATTTCTTCGGCTTGCTCGGCGCAAATGGACCACTCCCGCTTCACTTGACTGAGTTTGCGCGCGACCGGATTCGTCGCGAAAAGGACCATACTTTCTCGAGGTTTCTCGACACGTTTCACCACCGCATGATGCTCTTGTTCTACCGGGCTTGGGCGGCAGCGCAGCCGACTGTGCAGTTCGATCGACCCGATCAAGATCGCTTTTCGCTGTATGTGGGATCACTGATAGGAATCGCCGAGCCGTCCATGCGTCATGCCGACGCGGTTCCGGACCGAGCGAAACTATTCCACTCGGGTCTACTCTCTCAGCATGCTCGCAGCGCAGAGCTGCTCGAGCGCCTGATTGAGGGGTTCTTTCGAGTCCCGGCGCGGATCGAGCAATTCGTCGGGAAGTGGGTCGAGTTGCCGCCAGAGTCGTATTGCCGACTTGGCGAGTCGCGGGATACTGGTTGCCTGGGTACGACGTTGATACTTGGCGAACGATTCTGGGACTGTCACCAGAAGTTTCGAGTGGTGATGGGAGCTATGTCGTATCGCGACTACTGTCGACTACTGTCGTCAGAGCGTCGCCGTCGGCTTGTCGATGTCGTCCGCAACTACCTCGGGTTTGAGCTAGAGTGGGACGTCCAGCTCGTCCTGCGAAAAGACGAGGTTCCGCCATGTCGACTTGGAGAGTCGGTCCAACTCGGCTGGACGAGTTGGTTGTCTACGCGGACACCTGCAGAGGATCCCGACGATTTGATACTGAATCCAGAGCGACTTGAGCAATTACATTCCAGTAGTCGCCATGCCTCGTAGCATTGAGGCACGGCGAGGTGAAGTGACGAACATGGCTACCTTGGGGAGGCACAGTGTCTGAAATCAGCCGAGTATCGCTATTCGGAAAGCTAAACAGCGTCGCGTATCGAGCGATCGAGAGCGCGACTGTTTTCTGTAAGATGCGTGGGAACCCATACGTGGAGTTGGTCCACTGGTTCCATCAGATTCTTCAACTTCAAGACTCCGACATTCATCGAATCATCAAACAGTTCAACATCGAGCCATCGCGACTGGCGACCGATTTCACCGACGCCCTCGACAGGCTGCCGAGGGGATCGACGTCGATTTCCGATCTCTCATCGCACGTCGAAGAAGCGGTCGAGCGTGGCTGGGTCTACGGCTCGTTGATGTTCGGCGACGCGAAGGTCCGTGGCGGCTACTTGATGATCGGGATCCTCAAGACGAACGGGCTTCGAAACGCACTGCTCGGAATCTCGAGAGAGTTCGACAAGATCAAGATAGACACGCTGATCGATCGCTTCGATGAAGTACTCGATGGATCTCCGGAAGAGGGTCTCGTCGCTACCGACGGGACTGCCATGGCCGGTGCGACCCCGGGCGAAGCGAGCGGGTCTATCGCTCCCGCTGCCATGGGTAAGCAAGAAGCTCTGGCGCAGTTCACGACGGATTTGACCGAGCAAGCTCGCAACGGAGAAATCGATCCCATCGTGGGGCGCGACGAAGAGATTCGTCAGATCGTCGATATCTTGATGCGTCGTCGCCAGAACAACCCCATCTTGACCGGCGAAGCGGGGGTCGGAAAGACGGCCGTCGTCGAAGGGTTCGCTCTGCGCATCGCAGCCGGAGACGTGCCGCCAACCTTGCGCGACGTCTCTCTTCGCTCCCTCGATATCGGGCTGCTTCAAGCCGGGGCGAGCATGAAGGGCGAATTCGAGAACCGCTTGAGACAAGTCATCGACGAAGTCCAAGCCTCGGAGAAGCCGATCATCTTGTTCATCGACGAGGCGCACACCTTGATCGGCGCGGGTGGAGCGGCAGGCACGGGAGACGCTGCCAACCTTCTCAAGCCGGCACTTGCTCGCGGTGATCTGCGAACGGTCGCGGCGACCACGTGGGCCGAATACAAGAAGCACATCGAGAAGGACCCCGCGTTGACTCGCCGGTTCCAGGTCGTACAGATCGACGAACCGAGCGAAGAGAAGGCGATTCTCATGATGCGTGGCGTCGCATCGACGATGGAGAAGCATCACCAAGTTCAAGTCCTTGACGAGGCGCTCGAAGCGTCGGTGCATCTGTCACACCGATACATTCCGGCCCGTCAGCTCCCCGATAAATCTGTGAGTTTGCTTGATACTGCGTGCGCTCGGGTGGCGATTAGTCACCACTCCGTGCCAGCCGAGGTCGACGACTCTCGGCGACGCATAGAAGCGCTGAGCACCGAGCTCGAGATCATAGGTCGGGAGAAGGCAATCGGCATCGAGACCGCTGACCGTCAGACCTCGGCGCAGGCGTTGCTCGACTCCGAAGAGGAACGGCTGACGGGGCTCGAGTCTCGGTGGACCGAGGAGAAGGATCTTGTCGATCGACTGCTAGAGATCAGATCGAGTCTGCGTGGCGAGTCGAGCCCGGTCGAAGGAACGGGTAGCGATTTGGAGAAGGCCGCTGCAGAGGAGGCCAACGATGACGCTGCTGCCACGACAGAGTTGACGGAGGCGGATCGCGCGACGCTGCTGAGTGAGTTGAGTGAGCTGCAGTCGAAGTTGACAGAACTACAGGGTGAAAACCCTCTCATTCTGCCGAGCGTGGACGAGCAGGCGATCGCCTCGGTCGTCGCGGACTGGACCGGGATCCCGGTCGGACGAATGGTCCGTAACGAGATCGAAACGGTACTGAATCTAGCGGAGACCATCGGCAAGCGAGTGATCGGCCAGTCTCACGGATTGGAGATGATCGGGAAGCGGATCCAGACGTCTCGCGCCAAACTCGATAACCCGAACAAGCCCATCGGAGTGTTTCTACTCGCGGGGCCTTCGGGCGTGGGTAAGACTGAGACGGCACTGGCCCTCGCTGAAGTTCTTTACGGTGGAGAGCACAACGTCGTCACGATCAACATGAGTGAGTTCCAAGAGGCACACACGGTCTCGACACTCAAAGGGTCACCGCCGGGCTACGTTGGCTATGGCGAAGGTGGCGTTCTGACCGAGGCCGTTCGGAGAAAACCGTATTCCGTGGTGCTGCTCGACGAAGTCGAAAAGGCTCACTCTGATGTTCACGAGATCTTCTTCCAGGTCTTCGACAAAGGGGTCATGGAAGACGGCGAAGGCCGCGTGATCGACTTCAAGAACACGCTCATTCTTTTGACGTCGAACGTCGGCAGCGATCTCATCATGAACATGTGCAAAGATCCCGAGCTGCTTCCCGATGCAGAGGGGCTCGCGAAGTCACTCCGAGAGCCGCTTCTGAAAGTGTTCCCGGCCGCCCTGATCGGCCGTATGGTCACGATCCCGTACTACCCGCTGTCCGACGACATGATCGGTGCTATTACCCGTCTGCAGCTGGGGCGTATCGAGCGACGGATCGCCGAGAACCACAAGATTCCGTTCAGCTACGACGACGCTGTGGTCGACTTGATCGTCAGCCGGTGTACTGAACTCGAGAGTGGCGGAAGAATGATCGACGCGATTCTCACGAACACCGTGCTGCCACGGATCAGTGAGGAATTCCTGCGTCGAACTATGGACGGCGACTCCATCGAGAAAGTTCACGTGTCGGTCGAGGACGGTGGATTCGCGTACAGCTTCTAACCATCTGCTTTGTGGGGCGCCCGCTCGGGTTGGTTCCACGTTGAGCGAGCGGGTCGCGGCTCGTTTGGGAGCGAAGTCAGGAAGCGCGTTTGTCAGTAGCCGTTGGTCGCCGGGTGTCGCCCGGGGAGCAACGGCTATTTTCAATGTGGGCCGGGTGCCTCTCTTGTGGTTAGCTGTTTTGCCAGCGACCGGAGAGTCGTGTTTCGCTCTCGCCCACGCTCCGGAAGCCACTCAAGCGGGCGCAATCCCTGCTTCGGTCAGCGACAAGCGCCATGACTCCGTGTCGATTCAGTGCGTCGGCTGATCGATCCGAGATCCACGTCTCGCAGGGCGACAAGCGCTCGCGAGTTTCCGAAAGGGCCATCGGCAGGTCGTCCAGCGCGAGGGAGTCATTGGCGGTCATGTCCCAGCCGCGGTTCGCGAACGAATGGGCGATCAGTTCTCCACAAGCGAGGCTAGCCGGCGACCAAAGCAATGAGTCCGACTCCTCAACGGGTGGGTCGGTCGTCTCCCCGTGCTTCCCGTAGGGAACGCGCGCAAGTAGCCGTGGACCGACCAACCCTATCCAAGGCGCAATTGGACTGGTTCGTATCGATTGCCAGATTTCGCCGGCCTCGCCCTCCGGTTGGCTCGGCTCTCGTGATGACAGTTCGTTCCAAGTCGAGAGCCCTACGAGACTCGGGTCGCAGCCGGCGATGACGGGTGCGCCCGCGAGAGAGCCGAGAATTCCGATCGAGGCGAGCAACCCGAGCTCTTCAGCCACCGGTTTGAGCTCATCCGCGAGGAGGATCAGGGACCAGGAGTTGCGTCCGGCGCCAAGGAACTCAGGCAAGGCTGCGCGTTGGGTCGCTCCTCCCGCCTTGAACCCAGCCACGAGATCGGCCAACCCAATATCCACAAATGAGACGCGTAGGTTCGGTTGGTCAGGCGTGGCCCTGAGGAATCGGTGCAGGCCACGCCAGTTCCGTTCGAGCCGGCGAAAGGGGGGCGCCGCGATAATTTCTCCAAGGGCGGCCGCTCTGAAACTCGAGGCGCCGCTAGATTCTGTGGGAGCCGCCGGTTGCACCACTCGCCGAGCCAGCTCCTCGACCGCGTCGCGAACGGAGTCCGACGGAGATTTCTCCGGGCTGAGCGAGCCTTTTGTGTCTCCGATCAGATTCGAGAAGAGGCTTTGCTGTTGGTCGTCAGGATCCGGTGGCGTTTCGGGGGGCAGCGCAGTATCACCGCTCTCCGCCGACGCGCGTCGGCTGGCCAGCCGCTGATCGATCCAATCCGAGACCGCCGATGTCGCCATGAGTGATTCCGGGTGGAAATCTTCGAGCTCGGCGAACTCGAGCTGAAGTCGCGCCAGCCCCTCGGTCAGCTGGCAGGTCGGAAGGATTTGCGCCAGGCGCCGTTCGAAAGTGTCGATATCGATCGGAACCGGGCTCCGGTCGTGAATCGCATTCGTCTCGGTGTCGCGCCCGGAGAACTCGCCCACGACCAAGATCTCGAAACTGTCCGAATTGTTCATGCTCGCAGCTGGCTTTCGTCGTTCATGTTTCTGATGCAAATCGCGATGTCCGCGACTAAAACGGACGCACTTCGGGAAATCTACTGCTCTCTCGGCTCGGCATCGCCAACAATTCCAGACGTCAGCTTGCCCAGAAGAGCTGTTTTCGGAGATCCTCTCGACCCAAAGCCTTTAGCAGTTTCGCAGAGCAGGTTTATAGAAACTTCAGTTTCTGTCATCATACCTCGGTGTCGCCCGTCGACCTACATTCGACCCGGCTTCCCGGGAGCGGAGATTCATGGCTCATCTCGAGGTGTTGATTCCGGATCGCGATCCCATGATCGTGCCGCTTGCGCCGGCTCCATTGAGCATCGGGCGCGGCGAAGAGTGCGACATTCAGATCCCGAGCAAGTTCGTCTCGACGAAGCATACGTCGATCGAGTTGACTGCGGTCGTTACCGACCTGGGATCTACGAATGGAACGTGGGTGGGTGACGAACAGGTCAAGGAGAGGGCTCTTCGAACTGGAGAGTCGTTCCACTTTGGCTGGAAAGATCAGGTCCGAGTTCGCCTGGTTTTGGACGAAGAACCGGCGACTAATGACGGCACCGCTCCGTTGCCTCCGGATCAGAATCGCAACGAGATCGCAGAGTTCGAGGCGTTGGTCAAAGAGCAGAAATCTGAGATCGATCGTCTCAACGAGAAGATCACCGGGTTGGAAGCGGCACGTGCCAGTCTGACCGGTGAGTTGGCGAGCTTCACCGGCTCCCAGATCATCTCACAGCCGGTCATGGAACCCGGGCCGGTCCATGCTGAGCCCGCCGCAGCGGATCCGACGCAGTCGAACGCAGAGCTCGAACGGCTACGCGACCAAGTCGATTCTCTTCTTGCCGATCTCACCGACGAGCAACAGAAATGCGAGTCGCTGGCTCGAGAACGAGATCGACTTGTCGAAGCTGCCGCTGAGCAATCGTTGCCCGACGCCGCTCCGGCCAGTGCTGAGCCTCCGGCCGAAGCTGCTCCGGCGGAACCCAAGCGTAGCCCCGCCGTGGACGCCGACGCCAGTCAGGAACTGGTCGAGTCGTTCGCCGCGAACTGTGGACTGGAGTTGGATGAAACCCTGCTCACCACCATGCAACGTCGATCAGGCTTGTTCGAAGACTTTGGCTACGCTAGTGGAAAGCTGCTTTCGTTTTCACGAGATGTCGAGCAACTTATCAGTGCCATGTCGTTGGCGTTTCGCGGTACGAATCGATTGAATGAAGGTAACGTCACTATGTTGCCGGGGGGCGGGACGCGCGACAATCTACGGCGTTCCATTCAGTCGTTGCTCATGCAAGGCGGCCCCGAGCTACGGTCGTCGTTCGACGGCCACCTCGAACACTTGAGTAAGTGGTATCTCGCCTGTGTATCCGCGTACAAGGCGGGTATAGAACAGTGGTATCCCGAGTTTCGTCGTCGGTTGTCGCAATCAGAAATCGAGCGGCGAATCAAAGTGGGTGGCATGTTGCGAGCGTTCGGGCTGCAGTATCGGGAATACTGGGAAGCGTACGGCAAGGTCCTCGAGGATCTGACGGACGAGATCGTGATTGACGAGATCGAACAAGCAGCCGCCCGTGAGGCGGTCAAGATTGCGGAGGGTGGTCAGTCATGAGAGAGAAGGGGATTTTCGTGGAACGGTTCGCGGCGATTTGGATGGGCGTGCTTCTGACGCTCGTGTTGAGCGGATGTGTACCTGGGAAGTATCAAGTCAAGCTCATCCCCGAGCCCGGCATGAACGCCGATTCGTCAGCGGCCCTGCGAGTCGACTTGGTTTGGGTCACGGCGACCACCCTCAACGAGTTGCGAAACCTCGAGGGCATGCAGAAGGGTTGGTTCGGAACAAAGGAAGCCGACTATCGCCGCCAAGGACTTGTGGTCGAAGATGAAGTCCTCCCCGGAGATTACAGCTGGCGATACCTGCACGACTCTTCGAAAGCGACAGCTACTTCCGTCTTGGTTCCGCCCGTGCAGCCTGCCAGCAGTGAGCCGATAACCGGGTTCATATTGTTCGCGACCTACGGGGAAAATGACGAGGGGACCTTGCTCGACGGTATGCACGTCGTTCCTTCCCCGAAACTGTACTTCTGGCCGTGGGGAACCTACGAGGAAGAAGTCATCCTCGGTCGCCAACGTGTGACGACGGCGGCCGAGCGCGCACTCGAGGCGTCTGAAGCGGCCGCGGTCGCGAACGCTTCGGAATCGGCCGGAGGCCAGACACCATGATTCGGGTCTCGCCGCCGATCCACTGGGGCGAAGGAATGTTCCTTACGCCCCAGCACATGCAAGGGTTGAGTCGTTTCGTCGAAGGACGACTCGGTTCTATCGCTCTCGGCTCTGCCCCGTACGCTTGGGGAATCACCAGTCTCGATCTCGACATGCAAGCGCTCGAGAACCAGGAACTCAAGGTGCGTCGCTTGGAGGCGGTCCTCGACGACGGAACCTTCATTCGAGTTCCCGACGAGTGCGAGATTCCGGTTCGAAGCTTGGCCGAGGCGTTCGTCGATGGCAGTGAAGTTCTGACGGTTTACCTCGCGATTCCGGAGATCATGGCTCGAAGCCCGAACACGTTCGAGGACGGGGAATCGAGTGATGGGATCCGTCGCTACCAAGTGAAGATTCGTAACGAAGTCGATGAGAACTCCGGCGAAGGCGAGAGACCTATCGGGTATCGCCAGCTCGCGGGTCGATTGCTCGTCGGCAATGAAGACCGTTCCGGGTACGAATGCCTGCCAATCGCGAAAGTCGTCTTGAGCGGCGACGCCGAATCCATCGTCGAAGTGGTTCCCAACTACATTCCTCCCATGCGACGAATTGCGGCGGACGGGCGGCTGGTGCGTCAACTCGACGATGTCGTCAACGCACTGCAAGCGAAGGCTCGATCGATCGCCGAGCAGGTGATCGAGCGAAAAATCTATTGGGGCGGCGAGGGTGGTGGGGGCGACGCGGAAATGCTGTGGAAGCTCCACGTTCTCAACGGGGCAATCGCATCGCTGCGGCCATTGGTCAAGACGCCAGACCTCCATCCCTTCGAAGCGTACCTCCAGTTCTGCCGATTGGTCGGTGAATTGGCCGTCTTTGCTCGCGAGCGCGTCGTTCCAGACCTACCCGTGTACGACCACTTGGACCTCGAGGGCTGCTACTCTGCTGTCGTTCGAGAGTCGAAGCGTCTGCTCGACGCGATCATTCCGACGTCGTTCGTGCGACGCGGCTTCGACGCGAAGGAAAACGGTCGCGAAGTGGTCTTGGAAGAGGACTGGATCGGAACATCCGTGACGTTAGTCCTGGGTGTCGAATCTAGTCTCGAAGAGGCTGAGGTCCGCAAGAAGCTGGCACCGATCAAGCTCAGCGCGCCGAGTGAGCTGCAGAGCATTCAGCAACAACGCCTCACAGGCATACCAAAGACCGAAATCAAGCGAGTGCCACCCGAGTTGCCGGATCGGGACGGTGTGTACTACTGGGAGATCCAGCGAGATGGGGATCACTGGTACCGAGCGCGAGATGAGCGGATTCTCTCGCTGTTCGGCCCGTCGGACGACCACCCGGAGCTCGAGTACTCACTGTTCGTGATCTTCGGAAAGGGAAGTTGATATGGCTTCACAAGAACGGGCGGTCCGCTTGGCCGAGCACTGTTCGAAGCTCTTCTTGTTTCTCGCGACATTTCGTCGCAACGCGAAGACCGCAGAGATCGATCCGGACTGGCTCCGTCGAAGCCTGATCGAGACCATCGACGAGCTCGAGGCGGGTGTGCAACGCGAGCCAGATCTCAAACGGTTTTGGGAGAAGGGCAAGTACGCACTCGTTGCACTCGCGGACGAAGTCGCCCTCGAAACCGAATGGGCCGGCCAAGACGAGTGGGAAGAAGATCTCGTCGAGCAGCACTACTTCGGG
>JAJFFE010000266.1 GCA_021776775.1 Planctomycetota bacterium
ATCGCCGGCGGGGTCGGCACCGACCGAGCGTCTACCGACCCAGGCGTCGCCTGGTCGATCGGAGAGCGGTGAGTCACGGGAGACCTCCTCGTTTTCGCGTTCTGCGCCCGGTTCGCGTCGGGTCGCTCGCCGTACTATAGCGAACCTGGTGGTGAAGGATTTGCCCGCCTTCGAACAAAAACTGGTGGACCGAAACGGTTATCCGTCCGAATGATACGACAGGTCAGGTCCCAGGGAGGGCTCGTGCAAACCGACGCAAACTCCAAGAAGAACCGTGCTCGATCCGGCTCCGGGCCGACCGCGTCTCGACGCGGGCGGGGAGAGGGGGGCCGCAAGAGCGCAAGTTCCGGGCGGAAGAAGGTCGGTGGCTCGAACGCCAACCACGCGGCCGCGACCGGACCGGGAACGGCCAAGAAGAGTCGGAAGAGGGCCCGGAAGCGTTCGAACAAGGGACGCCGACCGCCCCCGGCGGACACCGAGAAGCCGGTGAACAAGCAAGCGGACGGCGCCTCAGCCCTCCCGAAACGAAGCGCCAATCCCCGACGCAAGTCGAAGCCCGATCGACGCGACAGGTCAACGCCACCGCCGAGCGCCCCGGGGACGGACGAGCACAGCTCCCCGCCGCACGTGTCCGACGGATCGCCCGAGACGCAGCCTGCGTCGCCGCTCGGAGAGACGAGCGGAGGCGTGACGCCCGCAGAGAACGCCGGCGAGCCTAGTGAGGGTGCCGGAGGCGAAGCGAGCGAGCGACGACATAGTCGTGGCCTTGTCGATACCTACCCAACGATCACCACCGCCCATACGATTCTGGTCATCGCGGCGGTGACCGTTCTCTATGTCGGAATCGCGCTCTTTATCACGTTTCTCACGCGTTGAACGCCACTGTTAGCCCGTTTCTCGTTCACGAGCGATCTCTCAGATCGCGCCCCGTGCCTCAGTTCCGAGCTTTTTGGTGATGACGCTATTCTGGGCAATTTACCTGATGTAGCTGCGAACATTCCCGCATCGAGCCGCGCGTCGCCGAGGTTTGGTCGGTGATTTAATTCCATTATAAATAGTCGGTTACGCCGTTCGGCTCCGCCGGGAGCTGATCGAGCGAAGAGACCCGTTGTACGCGGTAATACGCAAGTGGCATGGCCCGTGCACAGGGAGAGTCGAGCCTAACTGCAACATTCTTCACCGCCCGGCGGTTCGCCGCGGGGTCCTGCCTCATCGAGGGCGTGGTGGAGAGGCATCAAAGGCAGAGCGAGTTCGGACGCCCGTTCGACCGCCTTGCTAGCCTCTTTTCCACGTCCTCCTGCCATCTACCCCACAACTTCGAGTGCGGCGCCGGTCGGCAGCACGCCAGCTTCGCGTCCCCGCCGCCCCAGTTCCTGGAGAGCGGCCACCCCAATAGTCCCGAGGTCGAGAGTCGTCTCGTTGACGTAGAGGGTCACGTGCTTTCGTAAGACGTCGTCATCAAACTCCTGCGCGTGGCACCGCATCGACACGAGTGCTTCGTCTGGGTGATCGTTCGCATACTCGATCGA
This sequence comes from Planctomycetota bacterium, assembly GCA_021776775.1. Lineage (GTDB taxonomy): Bacteria > Planctomycetota > UBA8108 > UBA1146 > JAJFFE01 > JAJFFE01. The sequence goes on from JAJFFE010000266.1 coordinate 1,530, forward strand.
CCGCCGGATGCAGCGGTCCACGCGGAGCAAGACGTCATCGGAGAGCGTTGCGCGGGCAACAATGCCACCGAGCGGAAGGGGGTGGTGGGTGAGGGCTTCCCAACGTGCGCCGAGATCATCGATCAGTACCAAGCCGCGTTCGGCGTATGTGAATCGACCCTCGTGGATGCAAATCCCGTGATCCGCTTCGCCGCGTTCAAGCGCAGGGAAGATGTCCGAGAAGAGTGTCTGTTGGATCGACGCGTCACCGTAGAAGATGCGATACAGCAGTGTTGCCGTGGTGCGTTCGCCCGGTCCGAGCACGCGGGGTGCCGTCGCGTCTATCGAGCGTCGTGTTCCGATCAGAACCGGTCCTACGCCGTACCCTAGGGCCGATCCTGAACGCAACGCGACCACCTGTCCGCCGAGGAGATGCGCGGCGTGGTAGCTCGCCTTGGCCACGTCGAAATCTCCGTCGAAGAGGCGGCGATTCAGCTCCTCGACGTCGGCCAACTCGAACGTGAACTGCAAGCCCTCCGTATCGATGAGCGCATTCAACAGCGCGTGAAAGGCGTACGTGTCGTTCGGGCACGTCGAGATTCCGATACGGATCTTCACGGAGTGAGTCCCTTTCGCGAGATCAGCACTGCCGCGGCGGCCGCGAGCGCGTCGTCGATCTTCCAAAGAGCTTTGTCTCGTTCGCCAGCCACGTTCGACATGCCGCGGATGATCGTGAGCGGGACACCCGCGTCGGCGCACGCCAGCGCGACCCCGAACGCTTCCATGTCTTCGGCCGCGGCATCCGGGTAGCAACGGCGGCGATCTGCTGCGTGGTCCCGGTCGCCGGAGGCGGATAGGACCGTGAGCAGCACGGAACCCCGGCTTGATGTGGTCGGAGAGGGTACTCCGGCCCCGACGTCCAGCCGCTCTTCGATCTTGGGCGCGCCCGACTCTTCGGCGACTTGTGCGAACCCGAGCTCCGAAAGTCCAATGCGTTCCGCTCCCCGGCCGGCTCCGATCTCCCCGAGCACGACTTGATCGAACGTGGTTGCGGCACCGACCGCCCATCGATCCGGGTCGTAGCTCCCGGCGATTCCGACGAGCGTCACTCGCGGTGGCGACTCCAGGGCGAGGCAGCGCGCGGTGCGCGCTGCCGCCGCGACCGGTCCGAATCCGATCACTCGAATGTGGTCGGCGTCGATCGGGTGGGCACGAACCCAGTGGTCACGCTCGAACGTCGTCGGAACTAGGAGCAAGGGGTGGCTCAACGCAATCCTCCGGGCACTCGCGGGGGCTGAGATCGATGGGTCGAAACGAAGTATGCCGAGCCTTGAACCTCTGGTCGAGAGCGTGAACGACCAGTGCGTAGACGTACCGTCCTATTGCGGAACGGTTCGTCGAGAAAAGCGGATCGAGCGGAGAAACTCGATCTAGGTCCGCTCGAGGGGTTTGCGGCCGCCCGCGGCAGTGGCGGCGTAGCGGGCCCTCGTGTTGCCACTTATCCCGACGGTGCTAGTCACCGGAAGGAGAGCAACATGGTGAACGTTGATTCCGTTTGTGCGTCGCTGACCGTCGAGCAGATCGAGACCCGTCTACCCCTGGTGAGCAAGATCGCGGTCGATCTCGTCGACACGTGGGCCCAAGTGCTCGAAACCCGATCGGCACTCGAGAATTCCCTGCGACCCAACGCTGCGTCGGGCGAGGCCGACAATGTCGGCGAACTGACCGAGCAGCTCGATCGCATGGTTCAGCGCGTTCAGGGTTATCTCCTAGAAGTGACGCAACTCGGTGGAACGTTCCAAGAGTATCGTCGCGGAATCGTCAACTTTCCCATGACTCGCGACGGCCGATCGGTGCTCGCGTGCTGGGTTCCCGGTGAAGAGACGATTCGCGGGTGGCATGAATCTCACGAGACTGTCGCCCAACGGAAGTCCCTCTAGTCTTCTAACAAGCGGAGCACCCGCCGCGATCGGCGGTTAGCGATCGCTTGTCAAAAGCGTCATGAACGAGCCTAGTCCAAGGATGGAAAAAGGGAGACCGAACTATGATTACTGCTGCCCCGAACACCACCAAGATCCAAGAAATGCAGATCGTCGACATCAACGCTCGTTTGCCGTTGATCGAGAGCATCGTCGGAGACCTCTCGCGCCACTGGGCAGAGATCTTGGAAACGCGAGCGACCCTGGAACGCGCCGAAGCGAAGGCCCGCGAGGACAACGCGACCTACCGCGAGCAAGATCATGTCGAGGATGTGATCGACAACCTCAACCGATTGGTCGACCGCGTCAACAGCTACATCCGCGAGGTTGAGTCGCTCGGAGGCACCGTTCAGGAGTACAAGCGCGGCGTGGTCACCTTCCCCATGCGACGAGACGGCCGAACCGTCCTGGCAAGCTGGCGACGGGGCGAGCCGTGTGTGGGCTTCTTCCACGAACTCCACGAGTGCTTCTCGCACCGCAAGAGCCTCTAAGACGGCCGCAACCCTCTAGCGCTATCGCGGCCTCGGGTTTGTTGAGTCGGTCGGTTCGCGTACACTGTTGCTATGAAACTTGACGACAAGGTTTGCTACTGCTTTCACGTTTCCAAGCGGAAGATCGTGAACTTCATCCGACGTGAACGTCCGAAGCGTGCGTCGCAAGTCTCCGAGTGCTTCGGCGCTGGGACCGGGTGCGGGTGGTGTATTCCGTTCTTGACGCAACTACACCAAGAGATCGTCGGCGACGACGCCGTCGAATCCGATGATATTTCCGCGGCTGACTATGAAGCCATGCGAAAGCAGTACCACCAGGACCTCGCGTCGGGCGATCGAGACCGCCACCGGTACTAGCTAGCTAGATCGACTGCGCACAGTCCAGACTGTCCGGTGTCGGATCTTCACCCGGGGCTGGGAACGGTGCCGGCGGTTCAGCGCCCGCCGTGAACTGATAGTTCAGGCTGAAGATCACATCTCCGATGTCGACCGCGCCGTCGTCATTGACGTCCGCAGCATCGAGGCACGCGAGCAACTCTGGTCCGAACAAGTATTCGAGCGTGGCGATCGAGTCTGCGATGTTCGGCAGCCCACCGCTGACGTTGGCATCGCCACGGACGAACCGTTCGCCTTCGATCGTGATCACCCCGCTCATTCGATTGGGGAGATGGGTGACTCCGGACCAGTCCAGGTAGCTTGTCGCGACAAGCGGAACCCCTGCCACTGCGTTGACTTGAATCAAGCTCGTCGATCCAGCCATGGCGTCGCTGTCGACTCTGAACGTGATCTTGATCAAGGGCTCGTCCGCGGCCGCCGGAAGAATTTCGGTGACGGGAAGCTCGACATCGGACAGCACGCGAACCGTCAGCCAGCCACCGTCGTTGTCGTGGACCGGCGAGAAGAACGGCGCTCCAAAGCCGGCGGTGCCGTCGAGATCGAGTTCCAACACCTCGAGGATCTCGGAATCGAACGAGGCAGCGATGGAGTACCCGGTCAGGTTCTCGTGATACGTTCCGAGAACATGATGAATGAACTGGCTTCGCGGCGCGACGACGACGCTCTCGGCGCGCATGGTCATTTGGGGGGGAACCACCAAGAACGTCGCGGGAATACGATCGGGCACAATGGTTGTTCCGTCGGCGGAGAACAGTAGCGCTGGGATCGGTGGCGTGCCGATCGTGTCCGGAATCGCTAGCACGGACATCTCGCCGACAGTCGCGGTACGGGAGACCTCATAGGTCGCGCGGGCGATGGAGAAGTCGTAACCGAGGGGCAGTTGCAACTCCAGCGGAGGCGTGAAGTCCGCGACGACACCGAGAGTCCAGAAGCCATTGAGGTTGTCGACGTTGGTCTCCCAGAACTCCGCGGCCTCGGTGTCGGTGCCAGTCAAGGTGACGCCGACGGTTTGAAGAATCGTCGGGTCGTATGTCATGCCTAGTTGGTAGCCACCGAGCGCGACGAGGCTCGACGCGTAGACGAATTGAGTCGCAGACTCGTCGGGGCCCGCTTCGGCCGACCCCGCTCTGACGACGTTCGAATCCGAGAGGAAGCAGAGCAGGTACGCGGAGATCAATTCGCGGCGCGAGAACCCGTCGGGCTGCAGTCCACCGAACTCGTGGCTAGCGCCGAGGGTTCGGTAGGTTGCCGACTCGTTGAAAATCGCGGTGACGAATGGCGGCGCGAGGTTCGACAGAACCGCAGTGGCACCGCCGAGCGGCGTGAGATGGTCGATCGAGGTGTTCTCGCCCTCATAGTTGATCACCGCAAACGACGCGAGGTCGCAACTCGTCGCGTCGCTTCCTTCGATGGTTGTCAACGATCCCGAGCCGTCGGCGAGGGCGGCGATTCCCATGAGGTCGAGAAGCTCGGCCGGCCCGTCGACGTACCAGACGTCACCACCTTCGAGGTAGAGGGACGCATCGGGGACGTTCTGCAGGTAGTCGACCAAGGTCGACACTTCTGAATCCGAGAGCGTGTGTCGGTGCGGAAACACGCCGAGGTTGACCCATACGGTTTCGAACGACTCGAGGGGCGGCGCGTCGGCGAGTTCGGTGATCAACAAGGGCAGTCGCCCGGCTTCTCCGAGCGCCAGAGCGATTTCAGCACCGCCGTCCACAGAGCCAGTTGCAACGGGGTTCCACACCAAGTCCGTGAGATCGCCGAGGAAGAAGAGGCTGCACGCGACACGCGGACTCACTCCCGCGGGGGTGAGTCCGTGAACCCGATACGTGACGTTGCCCGCCGGAGGAGCCGTGTCGAGATACTCGGTAGAGTTCCCCGGCAACACGGCCAGTACGATTCCGTTTCGCTCGATGATGATGGCGGTGTACGGGTCGTCGAATTCCCACGCCAGTTGCATCGAAGCGCCGAGGGAAACGCAGTCCAGGTTGTAGACCGGGAAGACGTCGATGGTGGTGCCGAGCAGTTCCCACACGTCGAGTCGACCGTGCCCCATGTACTCGTCAAACCCGACGGTGTCTTCGGATGCAATTCCGACTTCGTCCGCCGCGGTGAGCTGCAGTCTAGATCGCGCTTCGTCACTCGTGAGCGTCGGGTCCATCGCCAACAACAACGCCAGAGCCCCAGCGACGTGCGGGCACGCCGCCGACGTCCCGTTGAAGTTGGTCACGTAGCTTCCCGCAACGGATCCGGCGGCACCCACATTGTCCAGGCTTGGGATCAACACTCCCGGGGCGACCACGTCTAGCTCGGGCCCGGTCGCGCTCCACCACCACGTCTCTCCATCGCAGGACGACTGGCTCTTGCGCTCGTCGCACGGGCTCGAAGCGCCAACCGCGATCGTGCTTGGATACGCCGCTGGGTATTCGACCTCGTTTCCGTTGCCCGCCGAGAACACGACGATGGTTCCCAATCCGGCGCGACCCGACTCAGCGTAGTCGACGGCGTCGAGTAGCGCTTGGGTGGGCGCGAGCCCGCCCCACGAGCAACTCAAGATGTCCGCATCGTTGTCGACGGCCCAGGTGATCGCATCGACGACCCAGTCCGTTTGCGTGAACAACGTGCCGTACCCCATCCGAATCGGAATCAACCGGGACGACCATGAGACTCCGGCCAGCCCTACGCCGTTGTTGCCGATAGCGCCGGCCACCCCAGCGCACGCGGTCCCGTGTGAATCTTCTGGGCGAGGCCAACCGGCGCCACTGATCGGTGGGGCGAGGTCTGTCGCGTCGTAACCAGGCTCGATGTTGGCCGCGAGATCGGGGTGCGAGCCATCGATCCCGTCGTCGAGGACGGCGATGCGAACCTGAGGTGATCCGGTAGTGATCATCCAAGACTCGGCTGTTCTGATGTCGGCTTCCAGGAAGCCGGCCACGAACTGCCCGGAGTTTTGATGAGGCCACTGCGTGGCGTACAAGGGATCATCCGGCCCCGAGTGCGTCTGGATGTGTGAGAAGAACACAGGGTGGCTGGTTTCGACACCCGTGATCGAGCTCACATCACGAGCGATCTCGAACACGCGGCTCGGCGCCTGTTCGCTGACCACGATCCAAGTGTTCGGCAGCGCGTCGAACTCGCGCTCGATCGTCACGCCTCGCACGAAGAGCTCGCCTTGCACCGCTGCCCGCTGTTCGGGATGTACGAAGACGAACAGACGGGGGAGGGCGGCGAGAAGGGTGTTGCCGTACCGGAGTGCGATGGCGGACCACTCGACGGATTCGTCGGCGTGAAGGGCATCGCAGAACGCGAGCTTCTCTGCCGGGCTAACGTGGGTGGCAAAGTGCAAGATCGCCGTGCGAGGTGCATCGACGTGCTCAACCGTTGGCGTGGCAATGGCGAGTTGCTGAGACAGATCGCGGATCAAGGCGGCGCTGTGATCCGCGGCGTCGTCGGTTCGGAAGCGTGCGAACGCTCGGGTGGTGTCGAATCGCAACGTAATGGTTTGATCGAGGTATTGGTATTCGAACGTCGCTGGTCGTTCGGCAGCACGGTCGGTTTCGGTGTCGGCGTCGTCGGCGCCCGCGACACTCGGCGGCAGGTCGCTGCGCTGCCACTCCTGGGCGGAGAGTGTCGACGTCGATGGCGCCAAGACGCAGAGCACGAAGGAGCCGAGCGCAAGGATCGCCGAAAGACCGTCGCTTCGTAGAAGGCTCGGTCGAGGATTCACAAGATCTCCTTCATTCCGACTCAATCCTGACGCGAACCTGCAGGTTCTCGTCCTCGGTGTTCGAGTGCAGCTGCCTCTGAGCACTTGGCACCTCACGCAGCGATCCGTGCACGAAGGTCCGCTGAACGGACCACTGATGCACAGCCGACGTCAAATTGTTTGAGTCAATGAATTGATTGGGCGCCGACGTTTGAGCCTGTCGCCGGCCGCGTTGAATAGCGCGACGTTCGGTCACCGGTGAAGCACATAGAATCGTGCCGATGGCCGATTTGCTTGGTGCACCGTCGAGAAGGACCACTATACCCGTTGCACCCTAGAGTAGCTAACGTCGAGGCTCTGATCCATCTGCGGATTCTTCAGTCGCGTCAGGGAAGCGATCGAACGCTCCTCTGATCAGCGTGCCTCGTGCGCGTCGGTAGGCCACTCTGGGCGGCGGACTAACCACCAGTGCTCGCCGCGACGCCGCGCGCGGCGATACCCGAGCGCCGGGAGCAATTCGCAGCGCAGAAAGTAATCCGAGTGGTGCACTTCGAGGATTTCCGCGCCGACAAGGCCGGGCAGGGAGCCTTCTGGGACTCGTCGGACTCCCGGGATCAAGCGGACGAGGCGGTCTATTCGCAGCAGCCGGGCCCAGCGCTGCAACTTTTCGCGAACGCCGCTCACGCGTCGACCGAGGAAGAATCCGTCGTCGCCTCGTCCTTGGTACAGGGGGAGGAGCACGTGAGCGTCACTGATCGATCGGACCGGACCGGTGCGATCGCCGCCCAAGCGCTCGCCGCGAACGACGCGAGTGAAATTTTCGAAACCGGGCCGCATCACGAACTCGTCGTCAGGCTCGATCCCGTGTCGGTGCTTCACTTCGACGAGCCGCGGGTAGCCCCGCCCGACCTCGGCGAGGAAGTTTCGGCTTTGTTCGACCACCGCGGGCCACTCACTCGACCGAGGTCCGAGGAGTCCCGACACCGACAGGGCTACCCAGACGACCGCTTCGATGCAGTCGACGGCTGACGGATCACGGTGTTGCCCACCTTCGACCCCGAGCGTCGCGTGTCCGAAGTTCCCGATTGCTTCCAACAGCGAACCTTCGAGGTGTTCCTCGAGCCCTAGTAGCACGGGCAGCGGTAACTCGCTGGCTAGTGGACGATTGCGAAGGGTGTCGCCGATCAAGCCGAACGGAACGCTGGCGGCGGACGCGGTGTGCAAGTCGATCAGGTGGACGGAGCGCCGCGATAGGTACGGCGCGATTTCATCGAAAAGTTCGACTTGCTCGAGTTCCTCCGGATTAGGCGCGATCGAGTTTGCGCGGGCGGAGGTGCCGAACTCGCGCCAGGCGTCGAGCAGATCGGAGACTCGTTTCAATCGCCACATACGGTTCAGATCGTGAGCTAGGTACCGTTCTTCCTGGACCAGGGCGCGTCGGTTGCCGCGCAAGCTGATGAGTTCACCGGTGAGAGCGATCGATTCCGTTCGAATGCGCTCGTGCACGCGGATCAACGCTTCGACTCCGGCCGGTTCGTTGCCGTGAATCCCGGCGATCGTAATCACGACCGGGCCGGCGGTGCCCCCAGCCCGTCCAATGACGCGGGGAACTTGCGGAGTCGACTCACTTACCAAAACTCGGTTCTCACTCCAGGGGCGTGTTGTCGATGGCTGGCGTTCAGTAGATTGCACGGAAGGGCCGCCGCTGTTCGTTCTATTCACGTAGGAACTCTTCGAGAAGTTGCCGAGCAACTCTGGTGAAGTCTGACTCTGTGACGATTCCAACGAGTTGATCCCCGTTGATAACGGGCAGGCACGATACGCCGTGCTTGGCCATCATCTCGATCGCCTCCAACGATGACATTTCCGGATGGATCGTCACCGGGTCCCGTTTCATGATCGATTTGACCGCAGCACCTTCGCCGGGATTGACACTTCCGCTGCTGCGCGCCAAGTATCGAATCAATCGACGGTAAGAGATCAGCCCGACCAAGCGATTGTCCCCATCTTCGACCGGAATGTGGCGGACACACTTCCAGTCCATGAGATTGGCGACCAGGTCGATGCTCTCTTCCTCGTTCACCGTAATCAAATCAGTCGTCATGAACTGCTCGACCTTGAGAAAATTGTGCTTCCAGCCCCCCGATTCTTCCAGGTTGGCCAACTCCCACTCGTGTACTGGAGCACCCGTTTGCTGACGTTTTAGGGTCGCCGCGGTCACCGCGGCAAACGGTTCGCTCTTCAAGCCTCCGGGGCGGCGTCCCATCGCTCCGAGCGAATCCACCAGCCAGCGGCTTCCGGTTCGGCGCGAGCGGACGCGCGCTTCGATGACGCCCAAGTACTTATCGACGTCGCCAGAGTCGATGCCGTGGTCGACGAGAGCGCTTTTAGCCAGCGGGACCAACTCTTCGAGGATCAAGGTTTCAACCGGTATCGTGCGGCCGTTGATCCAATCGAAGCTGGCGTCGAGTCCGTGTCGGGAGGCCGCGACAAAGTTGCTCTTGGCGTGGTCGAACGCAAACACCTTCGTGATGTCCGGGTGTAGGTCGGCGAGCCCGGCCATGAGGCCGAACCAGAACGCGGCGTTGGCCACTTCGTCGATGAGGCTCGGACCGGCCGGCAATACTCGGTTTTCGATACGCAGGTGGGGAAGGCCGTCGGTGATCCCGTAACAGGGGCGGTTCCAGCGGTACACGGTGCTGTTGTGCAGAAGTAGCGCCTTGAGTTTGGGGATGTCGCCACGTTCCAAGAGCTCGAACGGGTTTTCGTCGATCTCGGAACCGATCAACACTTTGAAGCGGGAAACGTCTTCTCGGAAGATGTCGAGAACGCCGTTGTTGATCCAGTCCGTTCCGAATCCCACCCTCGGTTCCATCTCGCGGACGTGATGTCCGGCTTTGCGGGTGTCGACGGATTGCTGAAACAGGGCGATCCGAGTCTCGGCCCACAGCCGTTTTCCGAACAGGACTGGGGAGTTCACGGCCGCGGCCAGAACCGGAGCCGTCGCCGCTTGCGCAATATTGTAGAGCCGCGCGAATTCGTCGGGGGCGACTTGAAAGTGAACTTGGAAACTCGTGTTGCACGCCTCGAGCATGACGGAGTAGTGCTTGAAACTCAGCTCGTCCATGCCGCGAATGCGAAAGCTGTAGGCGTCCCCACGCTCGCGAGTCAGCGCGTCGTTGAGTGCGTGATAACGCGGCTTCTCCGTCATGTTCGACAAGTCGAGATCAGACTTGTGGAGCGTGGGGAGGATTCCGGTCATCAATACCTGGACATCGTGCTCGCTCGCCACGCTGCGCGCCTTCTGCAGAAGCTCGCTGAGTTGGGCTTCGAGGTTCGATAGGCACGGCCCCGCGAACACCAGCGGATCGCAGTTGAACTCGAGGTTGAACTTCGCGAGTTCCGTCGTGAACCGGTCGTCGTTCACGCTGTTCAGAATGTCTGACGCGCGAGGTGCCGCGCGCCAGTGCGAGTCGACCAGGAACAGCTCCTGTTCGACCCCGATTCGACGGATCCCCGTCTCGAACGCGCCGTCTTCGAGCATCTGTTCGAGCGCCCGGAGGTCCGTCAGCAGGTGCTGCGTAAACCGGCGCAAATCCTCGGCGCGAAGGCCGGGAGAGACGTCTTGTGTGCCCATTGGAAGTGAGTCCCCTCAAAGAGAGGGGGGATTCTATAGCTAGATGACGGAAGTCGCTACCGCTCCCAGCACGCCAAGCGGTGGGAATCACTGTGCTGTTCTAGCGGTGGCATGGTCTGGCACTTTTCGACTGCGATCGAGCAACGAGAGACGAACGGGCAGCCCGACGGAGGGTCGAACGGGCTCGGAACGTCGCCCTCGAGCACGGCCAGAGGGCGCCGATCGGCCGGATCATTGATCGGATTCGCGCCTAGCAGAGCTTGCGTGTAGGGGTGGCGAGCCTCGTCTAGAAGGTCTTCACAGCGAATCTCTTCGACGATATGCCCCAGGTACATCACCAGGACGCGGTCGCAGAAGTGCTCGATCACCTTCAAGTCGTGCGAAATGAAGATCAGGGTCAAGCCGAATTCGTCCTTCAGGTCCATCAGCAGATTGAGCACCTGAGCTTGGATCGAAACGTCCAGCGCGCTCACCGGCTCATCGGCGACGATGAATTCGGGTTTCAGCGCGAGCGCTCGTGCGATTCCGAGCCGTTGTCGCTGCCCCCCCGAGAACTCGTGGGGGAACTTGTTCATCGCGTCGTCCGGTAGCCCTACCTTCGCCAGCATCGACTTGATGTACGTGTCTAGCTCGGTGTTCGGAACGATCTCGTGAAAGCGAATCGCTTCTCGGAGCATCGCCTTGACCGTCATCCGTGGATTGAGCGACGAATACGGATCCTGGAAGATGATCTGGAGCCGTCGGCGAAACGGAATCATGTCGCGGTGCTTGAGGGACGTGATGTCCGTGCCGTCGTACGCAATCTTGCCCGACGTTGCGTCGTGCAGACGCAGGATCGCTTTGCCGAGCGTCGACTTCCCGCAGCCGGATTCGCCGACGATACCGAGGGTCTCGCCGCGTGCGACCGAGAACGACACCCCGTTGACGGCGTGGACGTTGGCGATCACTCGATTGAGGACGCCGCCGCGGACGGGGAAGTGTTTGACCAGATCGGTGACTTGGAGAAGAGGCATCAAACACCATCCACAGGGTCGGAGGAGGCAGGGGAGTTCAGGGGGTGGTGACACCGCACCCTGTGTTCGGGGTCTGTCGTGAGAACCGGCTCTTGATCGATGCAGAGCTGGTCTCGAAACCCGCAACGGTCTTGGAAGCGACAGCCGACCGGGAGATCGAAGAGGCTCGGCACCATGCCATCGATGGTCGGGAGCCGCCGACCGTGTTCGCGACGCCCAGACTTCGGAATCGACTCGAGCAACGCCTTGGTGTACGGGTGCTGAGGGCGGTGAAACAGCTCCACCACTTCCGCTTCCTCGATCGCGCGTCCGGCGTACATCACCATGACGCGGTCACACACTTGCGCGACGACTCCGAGGTCGTGGGTGATCAAGATGATCGCCGTACCGAGCCGATCTTTGAGATCGTTCATGAGGCGCAGGATTTGCGCTTGAATGGTCACGTCGAGCGCGGTGGTCGGTTCGTCGGCGATCAGCACGTCGGGCTCGCAGCAGAGCGCGATCGCGATCATGACGCGTTGACGCATTCCGCCCGAGAGCTGGTGGGGGTATTCGTCGATGCGCTCCACCGGATTGGGAATCTCGACCAGTTCCAACATCTCGATCGCTCGCTTGTTGCGGCCGCCGCGGTCGAGCGTCGTGTGATACTTCAGAGCTTCGTCGATCTGCCAGCCTACCGTGAAGACCGGATTCAACGACGTCATCGGCTCTTGGAAGATCATCGCAATCTTGTTGCCGCGGACGGTCCGCATGTGCTTCTCGGGCGCGAATGCCAGATTCACCCCGCCGAACAGGACTTCGGACTCGGGCTTGAGGAAGCTAATCTGTTCGGGCAGAAGTCGCATGATTGACTTGCTCGTCACCGTCTTGCCGCAGCCCGATTCTCCGACGATTCCCAACGTCTCGCCGCGTTCAACTTCGAAGGAGACATCGTCGACTGCGGTGACAACACCACGATCTGTCTTGAAACAGGTCGAGAGATGGTTCACTCGGAGAATGGTATTGGTGTCGTTCATGGAACTCTTCTCAACCGGCGTGTTTCGGATCGAACGCGTCTTGCAGAGCGTCGGTGAGGATATTGAACGACAAGACCAAGCCGAACATGAGCACGGTCGCGGTGCCGATCTGCCAGAAGAACCCATTGAGCACTTCGGGCCGCGAAGCGCTGATCATGATGCCCCAGCTCGGTCCCTTCTTCACCCCGAGGCCCAAGAAGCTGAGGATCACCTCGCCTTTGATCGCGCCTACGAAGAGCAGCGAGAAGTTGACGAACATGAGGTGTGCCGTGGTGGGAATGATGTGCTTGACCATGATGCGCAGGCGCCCGAAACCGACGGCGGTCGCCGCCTGCACGTACTCGAGTTCCTTGAGTTTGAGCGTCTCGCCGCGAATGACGCGGCACGGCCCAATCCAAAATGTTGCGCAGAATGCGACATAGACAGGGATCAGGGTCTCCTCGACGCTCGACCCCGTGAACGCGAATGCGAGCATTGTCAGTAGAACGAGGTTCGGAATCGAAGAGAGGGTTGAGTAGAGGAAGATCACCAGGTGGTCGACCCAGCCTCCAAAGAACGCCGCGGCGCAGCCCAGGAGGCTGCCGAGAGTGACCGCGATCAAGGAGACGATGAGACCTATCTGGACCGCGACTTTGATGGAGTAGAGCCCGCGAACCAAGATCGACCGGCCTTGCCGGTCGGTTCCTAGGCACAAGCGCGCGTCGTACAGAAGCTTGTCGAACCCACTCGGGGTCACGAAGAAGCTCGCCATGATCGTCTCGAGTTCGGCGAGTCGCGATTCGAGTTCGGGCCGTTCGTCGAGGTCCTCTTCTTCTTCCAGCTCCTCGTAGATCTCGATCGCCTCGTCGACCCTCTCTTCGAGTTGATCGGCGTCGATGGCCAGTTTTCGGTACGCGACGGTGTCCCATTCGGCGATCGCCGAATCGACGTCCTTGCGTTTCAAGAGCCGTTCGAATCGAGTCAGGTACCAGTCACACGTTTCGAAGCGCTCCTCGGGTTTGACTTCTCGTCCGAACCCCGGCGTCGAATCCATGCCGACCCTGACTTCGGTGTCGTCGAGCGTGATCAAGCCGAAGAGCAGCACCGCGAGGCCGACCGTAAGGTAGAGCCCGCTGATCGCGAGCGATACCAGCGCCAGTCGGTTGCGCAGGAGTTTGCGCACCTCCCGAGATTTCATGAAGCGACGGATCATTGGAGTCTCACCCTCGGGTCAACAATGGCGTATAGGACGTCAGTCAAAATGTTCGTCGCGATGAAGATCGCCGCGAAGAACGTTGTGAAGACTTGAATGACCGGGAAGTCCTTGGCGGTGATCGCCGCCAAGAGTTCACGGCCGACGCCGGGAATGTTGAAGAACTGTTCGACGAGAAGAGCTCCAGTAATCAGGAATGGGAGAGTGATCATGACGCGCGTGATAATGGGAATCATCGCGTTCTTGAGCATGTGCACGAACATCACTTTGCTTCGCGGTGCGCCTTTGGCAATCGCCGTCGTGATGTAGTCTCGATTTGTCTCTTCGACCATCACCGCTCGGTAGTACCGCGTGTCGTAACCCATGGCGACGATGACGTTGATCATGA
>JAJFFE010000267.1 GCA_021776775.1 Planctomycetota bacterium
GGCGTCGTGCCTGGATCTTCACGGAAATCGCAGCCTGTGTTCCGTTGATCATCTCTCGATTGTCCTCCGCTGTCTGCGCTCGGTACGATTGGCGCCCTTTCGGGCGCGTAACGACTCCGCCTGATGAATAGTCCGGGCTAGGGTGACCAACGGGCCCACGAATGGGTGCCCGGGGTCCGCGATTGTCACCAGCGGATCCGTCTGGCCGGCACCTCGAAGTGAACGTCGGTACCCAGTATCATGCGCGGGCCCATTGAGGTTTCTGAGCCCAGTTTTCTGTCCTAGGGGTCCGTTCGGCCGATCGGCTCGACGCCCGAGGGCAACCTGAGGAGCGCTGCGGATGCACGACTTGCTGCACGGAGTTTTCACGGCGATCGTGACCCCTTTCCGAGACGACGGTGTCGATTGGGGGTCGTTCGAACGGCTGATCGGTGACCAGATAGATGCCGGGATCCACGGGATTGTGCCGTGTGGGACGACTGGGGAGTCGGCCACGTTGAGCGTCGACGAGCACGATCAGATCATCAACTTCACAGTCGAAACCGTGGCGCGTCGAGTCCCCGTCATCGCTGGCGCGGGATCGAATTCGACGGTGGAGGCGGTGAGTCGCACCAAGCATGCGCGTGACGTCGGCGCCGATGCAGTTCTGCACATTCTGCCGTACTACAATCGACCGAGTCAGAACGGCATCGTGCGCCACTTCGAGGAGATCGCCGCGGTCGGTCTGCCGATCGTCGTCTACAACATACCGTCACGGACCGGCGTTGGTTTGACGGTCGAGTCGTATCGGCGGCTCGCACAGATTCCGGAGATCGTCGCGACCAAGGAGGCTACCGGCACGCTCGAAATGTCGGAGACCTTGCTCGCCGAAGGGCGACAACTACATGTTCTGTCGGGCGACGATGCGTTGACCTTTCCGTTGCTGTGCCTCGGCGGCCACGGCGTCGTCTCCGTGACGTCGAACGTCGCGCCCCGTGCCATGGTCGAACTCTACGACCTGACGGTCGAAGGCAAGATCAGCCAGGCGCGCGAGCTTCACTTTCGGTTGTTGCCGCTGATCAAGGCTCTGTTTCTCGAATGCAATCCCGGACCGGTCAAGGCTGCGCTCGCGAGCCAAGGGAAACTCGAAGAGATTCTTCGCCTACCGATGATTCCGGTGAGCGACGAGACCCGAACTTACCTACGCCAGGTCTTGTCCGATCTCGGATTGGTGTGAGCGTGAGCGCTGCGTCGAGCGAACGCGTTGCGATCGTCGGTGCCGGTCCGATTGGGATCGAGCTTCACGTTGCCCTTCGTCGCCTGGGTGTCGACGTTCTCCACCTAGAGGCCGGCCAGATTGGCCAGACCATCTCATGGTATCCGCGCGAGGTCCGCTTCTTTTCATCGCCGGAACGCATCGCGATCGCCGGCGTGCCGCTTGTGACGACGCACCAAGAGAAGGCGACGCGCGAAGAGTATCTAGCTTACCTGCGTAGCGTGGTCGGTCAGTATCAGCTTCCCATCAACAGCTACGAGAAGTTGGTGAACGTCACGCGCAAGAACGGGTTCGTGCTCGAGACTGAGACCTCGCACGGAATGCGCGAGTACCACGTCTCCAAGGTAGTGCTCGCTTTCGGAGACATGCACCGTCCGCGCAACCTGGAAATCCCAGGCGAGGACTTGCCTCACGTGAGCCACTACTTCGACGAGGCACACCCGTACTTTCGACGACGGGTGCTCATCGTGGGCGGCAAGAACTCGGCGGTCGAGGCGGCGTTGCGGTGCCACCGAGTCGGGGCCGACGTGACCGTGAGTTACCGACAACTCGACTTTCGCGAGCGTTCCGTCAAGGCGTGGATCCTTCCGGATATTCGCAATCAGATCAAAGCGGGAGGCATTGCGTTCCATCCCGGAACCGTGCCGACCGAGATCACGCCTCAGCATGTGGTGCTCGAAACCGTCGCCGACGGGACAACGACGACGGTGGAGTCGGACTTCGTGCTGCTCTTGACTGGATACACCCAGGATCCAACGCTGTTTCACACGATCGGGGTCGATATCGATGGCGAGAACGAGGCGCCCGTCGTCGACGAGGCTACTCTCGAGAGCGACGTACCTGGCGTGTTCGTCGCCGGCACCGCGGTGGCCGGCACCCAGAAACTCGCCAAGCTGTTCATCGAGAACTGCCACCCGCACGTCGACAAGATTGCTCGCGCGATCACCGGTCGCCCGGCGCCGTTCAGTACAGACGACACTTCGCGAGTGGCTCGCAATCTTCCCGAGAGTTAGCGTTCTGCTATGCCTGAGTTGCCCGACATTACGGTCTACCTCGAAGCGCTCGAGCCGCGAGTCGTCCAGCAACCACTGCAGGCGGTGACGGTGCGCAGCCCGTTTCTCGTGCGTAGCTACGATCCTCCGCTCGATAGCTTCGTGGACGGTGTCGTGCTCGGCGTGAGTCGCATGGGCAAACGGATCGTTTTCGAATTCGACGGCGACCGCTTCTTGATCTTCCACTTGATGATCGCCGGACGTTTTCGGTGGCGTGATCTCGGTGCGACCCTCCCCGGCGGGAAGAACCGACTGGCAACGTTCCAGTTCCCGACCGGCGTCTTGATCATGACCGAGGCCGGAACGAAGAAGCGAGCGTCGCTATACGCCGTCGTCGGGAGTGCCGCGGTGGACGAACACAATCCCGGGGGGTTGGAGGTGTCCGGGGCATCCCTCGATCAGTTTCGCGAGCGGCTTACCTCGGCGAACCACACACTGAAGCGATCGCTGACCAGTCCCAAGCTCTTCAGTGGCATCGGCAATGCATACTCGGATGAGCTGCTGCATCGGGCGAAGATCTCCCCGATCAAGCTGACCCAGAAGCTCTCGGACGAGGAAATTCGGCGGTTGTACGACGCCACTCGCACCACCATGGCGGAGTGGACCCAGCGTCTGCGAGACGACGTGGGCGATCGCTTTCCCGAGAAGGTCACCGCGTTTCGCCCGGAGATGGCAGTCCACGGCAAGTTCAAAGAGCCGTGTCCGGTCTGCGGTTCACCGGTGCAGCGCATCGTCTACTCGTCGAACGAAACGAACTACTGCGCGACGTGTCAGACCAACGGCGTGGTGCTGAAGGATCGGGCCATGAGTCGGTTGCTGAAGGACGATTGGCCAAGGTCGATCGAAGACTGGGAAGGTCACCGGTGACTCGGTGGCGGTGAGGCCGCGACAAGGCGAACTGCAATAGGAAGACCCCGATGAGAAAGAGCTCCCCGGTGCGCATGCACAGAGGAGCTCTTTTCAGTGAGGTTCGACGTTCTACGCGATGATTCCTGGGAACGTGAGTCCCAAGGTCGAGTAGTTCGGAATGATCGAGTCGAGCGACGCGCCCAGTCCGAAGTGATCGCCGATGATTTCGCCGTAGATTGCACGGAAGTCAGTCTGGTGCGGGAGATAGTTCTCGTCGATCGCGGTCAAGTCGCCGTCCGACCACGTGGTTCCGTCGCAGTTCCACGTGCCGCCGTTGACGCCACCACCGGAGACGAACACGACCGAGCTCTTGGCGTGGTCGGTTCCTTCTGAGGCGTTCTCGAGGGAGGTCCGGCCGAACTCGGTGTTCGTCAGCACGACGGTGTCGTTCCAGATGTTTCGACTCGGATCTTGAAGGTCGATCGAGATCGATCGCACCGCGTGGGCGATCTCGGAGAGTCGCGTCGCGTGGTTACCCTCGACTCCGCCCTGATTCGAGTGCAGGTCCCAGCCACCGAGCTCCACGCCGACCACGCGGACGTCCGTCTCCTTGAGGAGTTGGACCGCCTGCTGGATTTGGCGGAAGAAGTTGAACGACGTTCCGCTGGTGAACTCTTCCGGAGCAGAGTTGCTCGGATAGGTCGCGGCGCCGTACGGGGTGTACGAGTTGGCGTCGACTCCGCGGCACGTCAAGTGATCGATCCCCGCCGTCATGGCGAGACCGGTATTCTTGATCAAACCGTTGTAGACCTGCGAGCTGCCCGGCTGGCTGTAGATCCCTAGCAGGCCGGAGCCGTCGTCGGACATACCCGGAAGCGCACCGATGAGTTTGACGTCGGCCGGATCCGTTCCCAGCGAGTAGTCACGCAAGTCTGAGATGTGGGACAAGACCCTCGGGCCCTGGAACAGTTGCGGATGTTGGTAGCTTACGGCCGCGCCCGGGAACTGATGACCATCGAGCAGCGGGTCGGCGCCGATCAAGCTGTTGACGATCCCGACATCATTGTTGAGGTTGCCGGGCTCGCCGTTTTCCCAGTACTTCTGACCGCTGAAGTGAGATAGCGAACTCGATGGGTATCCAACCCTGTGCATGACCGCCACCTGGTTGTCGAGGTAGACCTCGTGCAACTTGGCGAGCGCCGGGTGTAGGGAGCAGAAGCCGTTCAAGTCGATGGAGTCTGCAGGGTCTATGAACAGCGTCGGTCGCGTGGTGTCGTTGTAGACACTATCGCCGTACGGAATGACGGTGTTGACACCGTCGTTACCACCACGCTGCCAGATGATCAGCATCTTCTTGGCGGGGAGCAGGTCGCAGTCGGCGGCTTGCAACGCGCGTCGGAAGATGGGGTTACGAAGAAAGGGGACAGAGGATCCCAACGCGAGCCCGGCGGCTCCGAGTTGGAGAAACTGTCGACGGTCGAAACTTGCCATGGTGTTCCTCCTTACTGTTGAACCGCTTGTGGGTAAGAGGCGATGAATGCAGCAACTGTCTCGAGGCGGTTGTCGTAGTCGGCCGCCATCGGATCGAGCGCAGTGGGCGTACCGGATTCGTCGCTGGACAGGAAGTCGATCGCTAGCTGACGGTCGATCGTCGTGACGTTCGACTGGTACTGAACGCGAATGAAGTAGTCGACGATGTCCGAAGCGCTGTTCAGGTCGACACCGTAGTCCGACAAGAGCAGTGCGAGATCGTAGCTCGGGTTGGTTTCGAGGTAGATGCGAGCGTTGAACTGAACCCGGTAGAGAAGCTTCTGAGTGCCCAACGAGTCGACTTCGGGGAAGCCGTCGGGCGTGAAGAAGTTGTGCGGCAAGTGGCTCATGTCCGCGATCGCACCCAGAACCGGCCACGTGTCGGTGGTCCCGTCGTACGCGCGAACGGTCGACAACACGCTTTCCATCGGAGTCTCGAGCTTGTCCCAACGGTTGGCCGTGCCGAGAAACTCGTCGGAGAGAAGAATCGTCGACATGAGCGCGTGAAGGTCGCCACCCGTCGCGAGCCACGAACCGATGCAGTCGGCGAGGAGCGCCGGCGGGACCGTATCCGAGACGAACTTCTTGATCAGCTTGCCGGAGATGAACTCGGCCGTCTCCGGCATGCTGGCGAGTTTGGCCAGCATCGCCAAGCCGTCGTCGAGACCACCTTCGGGGTTACCGATAGCGTCGCCAGCGGGAATCACCAACTCGTGCGGCGTACCGGCGAAGATGACCTTCTCGTCGTAGTCGTGATCGCCTGGCTCGAAGTGAAAACTCCACACTCCGGTGGGGTCGGTGTCCAGCAGGCAGGGAGCGTGCGGATCACCGTAGTCTGCTGGCGCTTTCTTGCAGACCGTCCAACCCGTGAAGCAACGCGCTACCGGGATGATGTCGTTTTGAACGTAAACAACGTCGTCGCCGAGCGAATGTAGCTCCATGACCTCGCGGGCGTAGTTCTCGTTCGGATTTCCCACGACGTTGTTGTCGCTGTCCAGATAGATCACCATCGCCGGGCTCGTTGCGCTGGCGACCAACAAGTCTTCGAACGTAGTGAGAGCGAGATCTCTGAACGTCTCGCTTTCGGTGTGTTCGAGAATCGTCGCTTGAACTTGTGCTTCCGAGTTGTTGTAGAGACCACTCAGCTCGAACCAAAAGTGGTTGCGAAGCGTCCAGTAGTAGGTGTTGAAATGGTTGTTCCAAAAGTCGACGAGCTGTTCCAAGAGCTGCTTCTCGCTGTACAGCCCGCGCGCGAAGTGCATCCGGTAGAGATCGTTGCGACTCGTCTGCGGGACCAGCGTCGCCATCAAGTCGTTGAGCCGATCGTTGGAACTCTCGTCGATCGACGCCGGATCGAGCTGCTCGAGAATGTACTCTTCGGCGCCCATCGCGATCACTTGATCGAGCAGGTTGGGCGTCGCTCCGTACGCGACACGGCGGAGGACATGTCCAGCGGTGTCGTCGTCCGTGAACCCAGCGCAGGGAGGGTAAGAGTTACAACTGATCAAGAGCCCGGACGTCGGGTCATCGCCGCAGTCCGGGAAGGGCGCGGGCGGCGCGTCACCACCCGTGAACAAGTGGGTCAGTAGGTAGATCGGGTCACCGATGTCCAACGTATCGTCGTCGTTGCAATCAGCCGCGTCCCGACACGGGAGAAGCGTGGCGAGCGTGACGGCGGGGCCGGTTGGAAACAGGTACTCGAGAATCCGCACGGGATCTCCGATGTCGACGTTGCCATCGACGTTCGCGTCTCCACGAACGAACGGACGGTATTGGTCGAGGCCTACGGGTGTCGGGCCGGCCGCGATGCCTGTTTGGGCATCGAGCACTGTGACCGAAATCCAGAGTGCGAACATCGCGGCGAAAAGCCGTCGTATGTAGCACACCGAGTTTCTAGCATTCATCCTCAAAACACTCCTTCCCGCTCCGGTGTCCGGAGCGCGCGTGTTGCGAGTTCCATCACAAAGCAGGACCACTCCTCCGCCCCGGAAGCGTGGCTACTTCGACAGAATCAAACGACGTGGAAGAGACCCGAGCCCTGGGTCCGCGCCTGCGCAAGGTGCAGGGTGCAATTGGTCCTGTGCAGCTCAACTCTCGATCACGAGACTAAGTGCGAGCCTCAGAAACCCCATGGCGATCATGGTAGACGCGAGTCGCCGGTGCTTCCACCAGTAACCGTTGGCGGATCCGACGCACGCCCGTTCCCACCCGTGCCTCGACGCTCTACCCGGGCGAGATTGCCGATGGGCGGCTCGGCGTCGCCGAATCCCCCCGACTTAGGGTCTTGGCCGCAGGTTTGCCTTTCGTTCCTCTTCGGCTTCTACAGCACCAATGCGGCACTGAGCCGCGACGAGGAACTTGAATGCAACCGACTGTCGGGCAGGGGACCCTCGCGGGGACCGTCGCGTTGGTTTTTGTATGGGTAGCGACTCTAGGAGCGTCTTTCACCTACGCCGGTGATGACGATCCAGTGGACTACCAAGTTGTCGTGTTCGATCCCGCCGATCTTCGCGCAGCGGTCGACGACGGTGAGATCTTCTGGCTCGTGTTGCACGAAGAACGGCTTCCGCTTCAGTTGAAGCGAGTCGACCTTCGCAGCAGTGAATTTGTGGTCTCGCGTTCCGGCAACCTTGGCGCATCTATGAGTATCGCTGCACCGCAGACGTTCCAGGGAACGGTGCGCGGTGACGAAGGCAGCATTGTTTGCCTGAGCATTGTCGACGGCAAGATCCAGGGTCACGTGCGCGACGCGCGAGGTTGGCTCTTCATCCAACCCGTGAACGCAGCGGAGATGGACGAGCCGCACGAACACCGCGTCTTCAACGAAGGCGACATCGATCCCTTCTTGAACTCTGGTTGTGCGACTACCGCGGCCGAGCACGTGCAGCAAGACTTGCCGTTGATTGCAACGGATGAATCGCACGACCCCGCCGCGGCCGGTGAGCTACGCGTGATCCAGTTGGCGATCGACGTCGACGCCGAGTACGAGGCGATCTTCGGCAGCGGAACGACGGCGCAGATCGAGTCGGTGATCAACCAGGTCGACGCCATCTACCAAGCAGATCTCGGTCTCAAGATTGAGATCGTGACGATCAACATCTGGGATGACGAACCGGATCCCTACACGGCGACCGACGCCAACGCGTTGCTCGTCGAGTTTCGGGATCACTGGAATGCGAACTTCACGACCGTTACTCGCGACACGGTTCACCTCTTCACGGGCAAGAATCTGGACGGGTCGACGATCGGTATCGCCTACACGGGCGCCATGTGTTTGACGTCGTTCGGCTACGGGCTCAGCCAGGACTACCCAGCCTCTCTCATGTCGCTGCTCGTCGCCCACGAAATTGGCCACAACCTCGGCGCGAGCCATGACGCGTCGGGCTCGAGTCCGCGGTACGTCATGTATCCGAGTCTCGGTGGGAGCAATCTCGACGAGTTTAGTGCCGCTAGCATCACCGACGTCACCAACTTTGTCGCCTCGACCAGTTGCCTGGCGATCGAAGAGTCCGACGAAGACGCGCCGTCCGGCGGTGGAGGTGGCGGTGGCGGAGGTGGCGGGGGTCCCATCGATCCGATCACCTTGGTCTTGGTTGTTACAGCCCTCGTTTACTATCGGAAGAGCCGATGCGGCGTTGCCTCGTCACCTTCGCACTGACCATCGTTGCGATCGTTGCGACGGTCGTACCATCGGTGAGCGACCTCCTGATCGACCGGTTGGATGCGTTCGCGATCCACCAGCCGTGGCGGCTGTTCACCGGACACTTCGTACACGCGTCGGCTACCCATCTCATTTTCGATCTCATGTTGTTCGTCCCCTTGCTCGCCATCTTAGAGCGACGGCACGGATCTTGGGTTGCCCTGGGCACAACGCTGTTTCTGGGTCTCGGCGTTGCGTTGGGAATCCGAGTCCTTCACACCGGCTGGACGACGTACGCTGGACTGTCCGGCGTGGTATACGGGCTGATTCCCGTGGCGCTGTTGCTGACTGCGCGGTTGAGCCGACTGTCCATCCTGGTGGTGATCGCCGTCACGGTGAAGACGGGGCTGGAGTGCCTCGGCGACGGCTGGCTGGTGTCTTCGGCGTCGCTCAGTGAGCTGTTCGAGGTCCGCTACCTGGCGGGATCTCACTTGGCGGGACTGGCGGTCGGACTAGGGATCGTCGTCATTCACCGTACCTGCCGAACCGCGGCACTCCCCGAGATCTCACCGAGTCCGAACGACGCTGGTTAGCGGCCGGTGTTTCCCGGGTCCGGTTCGAGTCTAGCCACGCATCGTCTGCACTTTCCGGTGCCGCCTCTTGTACACTCCTCGCTTCAAACTCGGCGCGGAAACGGGGGGGCGGCTTGCGGAAGCGTCAGCGTGCCCTATGGGCTTTACTACTGTTGGTTCCCGCGCCGTCGATCGGGGCTTGGGTCGGGCTGCACGCGGCTCCGGGTCGCATAGGTAGTGCGGTGTGGGCGGTGAGCAAGGTGTGGCTGGCGCTGCTCCCGATTGTTTGGTGGCGATTCGTTCAGCGGGAGCCCATTCGCGTGTCCAAGCCGAGTCGTCGCGGGATGGTGGTCGCGCTCGTTTCTGGCTGCGCCGGTGCCGCGTGCGTTTGGTTGGCTCCGTTCATGTTGCCGAATCCCGTCGACCCGGTACCCCTGCGGGCATTGGCCAACGAAGCCGGATTTGCGACGCGCGGTAACTACCTCTTGATCGCAGCGTACATCTGCACCGCGAACGCGCTTCTCGAGGAGTACGTGTGGCGGTGGTTCACGTTCGTGCAGTGTGAGGCTGTGTTCGGACGCATCGTCGCTGTCTTCGCGTGCGGCCTGTTCTTCACCATCCATCACGCCATCGTATTGGCTCGGTATTGCGATCCCGCGATGGTCGTCTTGGGGAGCCTCGGAGTCTTTGTGGGTGGTGTGACATGGTCGAGCCTTTACCTTCGCTATCGATCGGTCTGGCCGGGCTTCGTCTCCCACGTGTTGGTCGATGTGGCGATCTTTGCCGTCGGTTGGAAAGTTCTCTTTTCATGACGCCGAGCGACGTGACTCTTACCAACGAGGAGTTCCCGACCATCACCGCGGTGCGACGCACCGGTGAAGTGTCGCGTTGGATCGTGTCGGACTCCGCGGTCGAGACTTGCGCGGAGATGGTGTTCGTGCACGGCCTGTGTGAGCATGCGTTTCGCTTCTTGCCGTTGGCGCGCCGTCTCGCTCGACAGGGGGTCCGCGTCCACTTGTTTCACCAGCTCGGTCACGGTGTTCACGGAGCCGACGTCGAACGCTTCGACTGGCTGGCTCAATCGTATTTCAACGGACGTCGCCCGGAAGACGTGCTCGACGATCTCGAGGACGGTGCTTGCGACGGTTCGGCTGAGGTGTGTGCCGGCGCCGAGCGCGTCATGCGTTCGCTCGACTTGTGGCGCAACGTAGAACGGGCCGAGGCGGTGGTGCGCGCGGCGTCGATCAGCCGTTTGCCGCTGTTCGTCGGTGGTCACAGTCTCGGTGGCTTGGTCGCGTGTCTCGCGGCCCAGCGGCTCGCCGACGAGCGTAACGCCGAGCCGATTGTTCTTGCCGGTGTCACCTTGCTGAGCCCGGGCTTGCGACCGCGAGGCTCTCCCAGAGGTGGTTGGTTCGAGCAGGCTGTGGTCTCGCTCTCGTGGCGACTCGGACGCATCACGGTGCTGCGTCCACTGCACGCATTGCTTTCGTTGGTCACGCGAATCCCCGTCGAGATCGACGTGCAGTGGGCGAGTCACGCGATCAGTGACCTCTCGAATGAGTGCCAATTGCATGCGATCGATCCGTTGATCCTCGACCGAGTTCCGCTACCGTTTCTCGGGCGAATCGAAGCGCTCATGCTCGCCGCGCAGCGCGAAGCGACGAAGCTTACCGTTGCGATATGGTTGGCGGCGGGGGAGTCGGATCGTGTGGTGGACACGCGTGGCGTCGAAGAGTTTTGCCACTCGTTGTCGGGGAATGCGTCTGCGGCGAACCAGATACAAGTACTATCCGGGTTCGCACCGCACGATCCGTTGCGGTCGAGTCGCGCCGAGGAGCTGACCGGGTCATTGATCGATTGGATCAATGCATGTCTCCGCCGATCTCCTCCGCGAGTCCGATGAACGCGCCGGCGACGACCGAGCTTCCCCACACCAGGCCGAGCCGAGACTGACTCGCCATCTCCAGATCGAGCATTTCGTGAGCGTAGCCCGCGTAGGTCGCGGCGATGATCGGTACACCGTAGAAGAACATTCCGCCGAAGCGACCCATGCGACGCGCCTTGACTACGCTGCACGCGCCGAAACTCACCGCGGCGAAGTTCTGCCGCAGGTCAGCACTCTCGGTCAGAACTCCCATCAAGAAGTACGTCAGTCCGGCCGCCGCGGCGCTCCACATCACGACGCCGAAGGAACGACGCATGAAGTTCTTGGCGCGGTGCTTTAGGAGCGAGCGTCCCTTGTCTCGCCGGCTGCCCCGCAACTCTAGCGGAACCTCGCGTCGCTCGTCGGCGGGGGACGAATCGCCCCGGTAGTCGTCGACGCCCAAGAGTCGTCCACGCAGCGTGTCCGCAGACCGCCCCTGCGAGTCGACACCGAGGGCGCGGCACGCGTCCCCGAGCTCGAACACCGTCATGTAATCGAGCAGTTTTCGCGCCCCGAGTCGCTCGTGACGCGCGAGCCGTTTTTGTAACGTGCCCGGAGTCCCTGAGGCGTCGACTCCGAGACCCACCGCCAGTGCGATGAGTCGCTCCTCGATCAAGACTTCGAGCCCGGCTCGACAGATCTCTCGGGGGGATACGCGCGTCTTGGTCATGGAACTCCGAACGACTCGAGAAGGGCTTGCTTACCCTAAGATCGGTCGATCGTGCCACGCGGCTTGAGGGGCCGATAGGGCCCCCTGCCCATCGCGCAGTCATGGCGCCAGAGGCCGGCCGAAGAGTCAGAGGCACGGTGCGCGGCGGTCTTCCACTCACCGCACCTGCTCTTTCCGGCCGCACCTCTAGCCGAAGAGACTTCCGGTTTCGTCGGAGTCGCGGCCGCCAGCGGAACGCGGTGGCTTCGCGCTGGCAGGGCTCGAGTCGGCCGGATTTGCAGCGGACGGCCCGGAGTTCGAGAGCGGACGGCCGGGAGTTTCCTGCGGTTCGTCGTGGGCGCT
This sequence comes from Planctomycetota bacterium, assembly GCA_021776775.1. Lineage (GTDB taxonomy): Bacteria > Planctomycetota > UBA8108 > UBA1146 > JAJFFE01 > JAJFFE01. The sequence goes on from JAJFFE010000267.1 coordinate 11,835, forward strand.
GTCGTCCAACCGGCGAGGGAAGAACAGTCGCGTCCCCAGCATGACGTTGTAGTCGCTGAAGCGATCGCCGTCGGCCCGCGGGGCGACGTTCCGATAGGCATCGAGGTACCCCGCGAGCTTGGCGTCGAGGTTGTCCAAGAAGTGGAGCGCGAGCGCCTCCGCTGTCGCCGGGACTTTCGGGCTGCCGTATTCCATCTTGCCGTGATGGCTCAGCACGATGTGCTTCAGTTCCAGCAAGGTTTCGTTGTCGAGACCGTCGACGTTGCGCGCTTCTTCATCGATCCACTGCGCCGCCATCGAGATGTGTCCGACGAGTTGCCCCTCCATGGTGTAGGAGAAGCCAGCGCGATAGTCGAGCTCACCGATCTTGCCGAGATCGTGCAGCACGACTCCCGCGACCATCATGTCGTAGTCGAGCCACGGGTAGTGGTCGATCACGCCGAGGGCTAGTTTGCTGAGCGACAACATATGCTCCAGTAGGCCCCCGATGTAGGCGTGATGCATGGTTTTGCCAGCCGGCGCACCGCGGAGCCCTTCGCCGCCGCCTGGTCGGTCGAGAACACGTTCGACCAGCGTGCGCAGCGGAACCGACTTCATGTTGCCGATAATCGTGCGGAGTTCCGCTTCCATGGCGTCGATCGAGTGACGCGTCCGAGGGAGAAAATCCGCGGGGTTGACCTTGGCGTCTTCGGCGCTCAGCGAGGACAGCTCATCCACCACGATTTGAAGATTGCCTTGGTACTCTTCGACCCGGCCCGAGGTGAGAGCGAACGGGTTGGTTTCGAGCTGACGGAACTCTTCGGGGTTCGATTCCCAGCGAAGAGCGCGGACCGATCCCGTACAGTCGCGCAAGACCATCTGGACGAAGTGGGAGCCGTTACGAGCCTGCTTGAAGTTTGCCGACTCGACCAGGAAGACGTCGCTGACGGACATCCCCCGCCTCAAGTCCTTGAGGTACATTCTGCCCATGGGGTCCGTGTCCTGTTCCAGCCGTTGGGGCCAGTGGTCTTGGAGGCGAGCCCCGTCGTTCGGGGCGAGATCGATCAATCGGCGAGATCATCCAGGAACCTTGTTCTGTGTCAAACGTCCGGGTGGAGTGTTCTCGCATTCGCCGATTCTGTACTCGCACTCGCGTTCTCCCGTCGCGACTTGCGTCCGTTCCGAGAAGTGCCGACAATTGAACTCATGCTCGACAACACTGACGATCCCGAATCTCTCGACCCCGAGCCCCCGGGCGCTGCTAGCCCGATTCCTTCACCGTCGGACCGTCCCTCGGTTGCGACGGGCAAGGATACTCTGCGGATCCTTCGCGATGATCCCGATACCGCCGTCGGGCGGCTGCGCGCCCGGATTCTTTCGGGCAGCGCCGACTACCGCACCTGGCACAACCTTGCGGTCGCGATGAGCAACCGCGGCGATACCGATGGGGCGATCGAGGCAGCGGAAACTGCGATTCAGAAAAATCCCGAGTCGGCCGTGTCGCACTTGCTACTCGGGATGCTCTTCCGCGAGGCAGACCGGTTCGACGAGGCTCTGGATTCGTTCAATCGGTTGGAGCGGCTCGACCCGCAGTTCCCGCGACTGCACGGCAGTCGCGGCGTGGTCCACTTCTACCGGGGAGAACCCGACCGTGCGGCCGATGAACTTGCGCAGGCGGTGCGCCGGGACGAAGGCGACCGAATCGCTCTGTTCAACCTCGCCGTGGTCGAGGTCGCGCGCAAGCACTTCCCCGCCGCGCAGTCCTGCTTCGAGCGGCTCGCTATGCTCGAGCAGGATCGCTCTCACTACTACCACCAATTCTTGGTCGAGTTGGGGCGCGTGCAAATGGTCGAGGAGACGCTCAGCCAAGCGCATCGCATCAAAAACTTCATGGGGATCGTGGGGGATCGTTTGCGACGATTCTCCGAAGACGTCGACGAGAGGCTAGGGGCGGAAGACTCCGACGAGCTAGAGGCCATTCGCGATGACCAAGAGAAGATCTACTCCGACATGGTCGTCTTTCTCGGAGCCATTCGCCCGCGTCCGATGCGGCTCGAACGCATCGACCTGCGTGCGCTGATCGAACGAATCGTCTTCGTGGCCACGACGAGCGGCCAGGGGACACTGATTCGTCGTGCCTACCCCGACGCGCTCGAGCCGATTCAGTGCGACGTCGACATGCTGCAAGAGGCATTTCTAAACATCCTCTTGAACGCGATCGACGCCATCGAATTGCGACGAGCGGACCAACCAGCCGGGTTCGACGGTGAAGTTCTGATCGAGGTCGAGCACCATCGGTTCGGCCCGAGCGACAACTCCCAGGGCACCGGCGGAGTGACGATTCGATTCGTCGACAATGGAATCGGTATCCCTGAGGGAGAGCTCGACCGGGTCTTTACCTTCGGCTTTACCACCAAGGCGCTCGGATCCGGCATCGGGCTCGCTCACACTCGTAAGATCCTGACGGATCACGGTGGGTCCATTGAGATCGAAAGCGTGTCGGGGTCGGGTTGCACGGTTCGTTGCACGTTGCCGTTGACACCTCGTGTCTCGGAGAACATTGTCAACCTGACGATTCGCTCCCAGTTACTCCTCGAGCCTCACGTGTTGATTCTCGAAGAGGGCGGTGAGGATTTAGGCATTTGAAGTCGCTGGCCAAGGGTTGGCCGACACGGGCCAACCAAGGGTTGGCCGACACCGAGGGGTATCGAAGATGGCGAAGCGAAAGTCGAGCGGCGAGATCAATCACATCTTGATCGTCGACGACCAGCCCGAAGTACGCGACTACGTCCGCAACGTGCTCGAACAGCGCGGCTACGAGGTGCTCGAAGCGGCCGATGGCGAGCAGGGGCTCGATCAGTACCGCAAGTCCTTGCACACGTTGTCACTCGTCATTCTAGATCTCGACTTCGGCGTCGGCGCGCAAACGGGGATCGAGCTTCTGCGCGAGATGAAGAAGATCAGCGATGAGATTCCCGTCATGATCCTGACGGGGAAGGGGTCGGCGTCGGAGGGCGCCGAGGCGATCCGTCTCGGCGCGGCGGATGTGCTCGAGAAAGATGTCTACATCGAGCAGAACCTCGACGTCTCGGTCGAGAAGATCTCTCGGCTGATGCGTGTGGTCGAAGAGAATCGTCGCCTTGTGGCGGAGAATGCGCGGCTGCGGACCATGACCGACTTCTACGAGTCGGAGTTTCGTCGCAAGTACACCATGGTTGGCGAGAGTCCCGCGTTCGCGAACGTGGTCGACGAAGCGCGGCGTATCGCCAACGTTCCTCGACCCGTCTTGATTCGCGGTGAACGTGGCACGGGCAAGGAGCTGGCCGCGGCTCTCATTCACTACTCGAGCGATCGTCACGACAAGCCATTCATCACCGTGAACTGCGCCGCGTTCCACGGCAACCTGCTCGAGAGCGAGATCTTCGGTCACGAGAAGGGCGCGTTCACCGGCGCCGACAAGTTGAAGATCGGACGTTTCGAACTCGCGGACGGCGGCACCATATTTCTCGACGAAATCGGCAACATGGCGCTCGAGTTCCAGGAGAAGATCCTGCGCGTTATCGAGTATCAGAAGTTCGAGCGCGTCGCTGGCTCTGAAACGATTGCCGTCGACGTTCGTGTCGTCGCGGCGACCAACGCCGATCTCGAAACCATGATGAAAGAGGGATCGTTTCGACCCGACCTCTACGATCGCCTCAGTTTCAAGGTGCTCAAACTGCCGCAGCTCAAAGACCGGCGCGAGGACATTCCGCTGCTCGTGAAGCACTTTCGCAACGAACTCATTCGAGAAGTCCCCTGGGTTGCCGAACGGAGCTTCTCGGATTCGGCGATCAAGGTGCTGACCGGATACGCGTGGCCCGGGAACATTCGGGAGCTGAAAAACGTGGTCGAGCGCCTGCTGTGCGGCAAGGACAAGCCGCTGATCGACGCGGCGGAGGCTGGGTTGGAGTTGGGCGCGGCCACCGAGACCGCCGTTTCGAGCGCTGAGACGTTTCACGAGAAGATCGCCGAGCGGGAGATCCAGCTGCTACTCGAAGCGTTGCGGACGACGGGCGGCAATCAGCGCGCGGCGGCCGATCAGCTGGATTTGACCTACGACCAGCTCCGACACCTTTACAAAAAGTACTCGCTCAAAGACCGCATGGCGGGTGCTGAGTGACCCACCGCCCCGCGATGACCGCAGGTTGACAATTCTGCGGTAACTGGTCGCAGTCTGTTCAATTAGCGGATGGTTCCCCGAAGCGCCGGTACTTCTTCCCGGTCGACTTGCTACGATGGGGGATCGAGAGGATCTGCCCATGTCACCATCGAAGGACTCATCCATGCCCGGTCCAGCTCTGCCCGAACCAACCCTGTCCGGCGGATCTCTGCCATTGCGAGCGCTCGCCCTGTTCCTCGCCTGTTTCGCCACCGATACAGTCGCGGCGGGGGATTCGATCAGCGTGCTGCTGACCGACGGCAAGCACTTCCAAGGTCGGGTCGTCGATCTCGGCGGCGCCGTGCTCGAGATCGGACGTCGCGGCGGCGCCAACCAGGTCCCGAAGAGCATGGTCAAGAGTTGGACCTACATGCCAAAAGAAGACGACGCCGAGCTGCAAACGGTTCTCGTCCTGAGGAATCGTCACGAAATAGCGGGGACTGTCGAGTTGCTCGAGGACACTCGCGAGTGGCGCGTGCAGTTGGACGTTGGGGTGGCGAAGTACCCTGCCGCCCAGGTGCTTCGAGTGATCCAACCCAATGGTAGCTGCCTCGACGCCAGTGGAAAACAAACCGTAGTTGGCTTCACGCCGCGCAAGGGGTTCGTCAAGCGCGTCGAGCGAGCGATCGCCCAAGTTCGCGGCAGTGACACGATGCGACAGAAGGAAGGAGCCGCGTTCTTGTCGAAGTGTGGCTACTTCGCGCTGCGACATCTCGAAGAAGCGATGGTCGATCCGAAGGTTAGCGACACCGACCCCGGCGATCGACTGCTCGACATCGCTATGCGCGAGCGCATCCGAGTGTCGTTGCCTCCCGAGATCCCCGGCCGATTCCCGAAATTCGTCGAGACTATGTTCACAGGCGAAGAGGAGGACCGGCTCGCCGCGCTGAAAGAAGCGTTCTTCGAGTCGGGTTCCGAGATCTTCCCGCTCTACATCGTTCTACTCCTCGACACCCGTCAGCCCGCGAATCTACGTGGCTACTTGATCGACCTCTTTCAACGCACCCATCGCATGGGCGAGCTGTTCGATGTCTACAAGGGATCCACGGGTCGGGCGCAACTCGCGGCCGCAATTGCGTTGGGCGATGCCGGGGCCTACATCGGAATCGACACGTTGATCGAAGCGCTCGCCGTCAACGATCCGGCGGTCCGTCGAATGGTTGTCGAGAAGCTCACTGAGTACACCGGCGAGTCGTACGGCTTCGACCCGGAGAAGACTTCCGAGGCGCAACCGGAGTCTATGGAGAAGTGGGCGCAGTGGTGGGATCTCAACCGCAAGAAGGCTGAAGACACACTCGTCAACTTGCTTCAGCCCGATCGCGCCAATCCCGCGCGCCTCAAGGCGGCGCAGCTATGGCGAGAAGGAACACGCCTCTGGGAGAACCGAGACGTCGATAGGGCGGAAGCGTTCTTCAAGCGCGCCGTGGAGACAGATCCAACTTGTGCGCCGCCGTTCGTCTGCCTGGGAATCATCGCGTACCAGAATCGCAGTGATTACATTGCGGCCGAGGACTATCTCAAGCGTGCGGTTCGGCGCGTCACGACCGAGGGGCAAGACGAGATCTTGCGACTGGCGTTTTACCATCTCGGCCGCATTCGTGAGTCGGCGCTGCGGTTCCGCGAAGCGCAGGGCTACTACGAGAAGGCGATCGAGATCGACCCGAACTACGCAGAGGCGTGGCGGGAACTCGGCAATGTCGTTTATCGCCATGCGTTGACGTTGGACGGAGCGCCGGAGGATCGACTCGAGCGGTTCCGTCAGGCGGGTCGGTTCTACGAGAAGGGTCTCGAAAGGCTGGAGCAATACCGCGAAGCGTTGGTGCTGCTGACGCTCGATAGCATGCCGGTTTCGAGCGATCTCCCGTTCTCGAGTCGAACTCACAATCGGGGGTTGCGCGATCTACGTCGTCGTCTGCGACGGACCGAGGCCGAGTTCGCGTACCAAGTTGGGGTGATTCACCTGGCGATCGGGGAGCGAGGCGAGGCTAAGCTCTGGGCGGAAAAGGCCGTCGATTCGCCGGATCCGCTGATCGACTACCACCTGTTCTTCGCACAGGTGCTCTCGGAACTCGGCCGGGACGACGAGGCGAAGGTTCAGTTCGAAAAAGCGAAGGCCCTCGATCCGACCGATCCCCGCGTCAAGGCGAAGGGGTAGATCGAAACGAGGGTCCAGGGATCCGGCCGGGCTCTAGCCCGGACTATTCATCAGGCGGAGTCGTTACGCGCCCGAAAGGGCGCCAATCGTGCCGAGCGAAGACATCAGAGGTCCATCAGACGATGATCAACGGAACACAGGCTGCGAGTCTCGTGAAGATCAAGGCGCGACGCCGAAGTCGACCTAGTGGTCTTCAAGAAGGAGTAACGCAGAGATTCGCGGGAAGCGCAGCCTGCGCGGCTTCGCCTGATGAATAGTCCGGGCTAGCCCGGCCGAAAAGTCATGTCGCGCGAGACCTCGAGC
>JAJFFE010000268.1 GCA_021776775.1 Planctomycetota bacterium
CGAATTGCAGAAGCGGCTGGTCCGGCGGTAGGCAGCCGCGCGGTTGCGAGCGCGAGAGCACTTGTTGGATCACACCGCGCTTGGCGTCGATGATCACTTGGAACCCGCCGCGAACGATGCTGATTTCCGAACCGTCCTCGAGAATCTCGACCTCGGGCAGTGCGCGTGTCGCCACCGCGTTGCCAGCCGCGATGTATCCGAATGGCGGTATCGGTCCCAGCACCAGCGCTTCACCGGTGTCTTCGTCGTACCCGGCGATTTCGAGTGGCCAACCGAACGGATTGGCCACGACGCCATCGCGGCCGACTCGGCAGGCGAGCGTGTGCATCGTCCGCGACACCACATCACAGGACAGTGCCAGCGAGTGGCCAAAGCCATGTCGACCTACGGCACCGCTCTCTCCTTCGTGGTCGTGGTTGGAGTGGTGCTGCGCGGATAGCAGTTCTGTCCACGCCTCCCCGAGCTCCCAACTCGGATACCGCTCGCCGAGAGTGGCGGCGAGGGTCGACAGGGACTCTGCGTACAACACCGCAGCCTCGCAGCGTCGACTGAACCTCGGATGCCGATCGCCATTCTTGCCCAGAGTGACGCCGTGCCAGAACGTATCACTCGCGACGGTCGCGCTGGGGAGGTCGCCGTCGAGCAACTCCGCGAATGTGGCGCCGCCTGGCATCTGTGCGGCGCCGTCACCTTCGGCAGGCTGGCCGAGGTCGAGCCACTCGACCCGTCTGTCCGACTCATCGCCGGGCAGAAGCGTTGGCAACCCCTGGGAGTCGAGGCCCCGCCACTGGACGGCGTCCGCCAGGCCGGCGGCGATTCGTGGCGTTTGCGCGTCGGAGCCCGGCACCAAGCACGCCGCCGTGAATCCGCTTCGCCGGAGTAGCTGGACGAGCTGCGGAAACGGAGCCATCGCCCCGGCCCACGCTACGGTTGACCGTCGCCCGAGGTGGCGAAGCTCACTGCGCACACCGTAGATCAGATGGCGCACGGCAGACTCGCCACCGTGAAAGAGCCCATACGGTTGCGCGTAGGTTCCACCCACCGGTTCGATCCGGTCGCTGTCCACCAACGACCGCAGCTGAGCCATCAGCTCCGGCTCGTCGGCCGCCAATCGATCGAGGCCAACCCCGTCGAAGTCGAGGTGCACCCGCCGCGACTCGTCGCTCTGGAGCCACTGTTGAAGTGCGCGAAGGCGAGCGTACACCGCGGCAGAACCGAGGCGCCACGCGTGGCCGGACCAGTGATCATGGACGCCGTAGAGGCGTTTAGGTGTGGGATTCATGGCTAGGCTTATATCCGATGCCCGATTGCGGTGTAAGCCGAGGACGCCGTCGGGCGGGGGCGTTCGCCTTCGTCTGCGGCTTCCTTGCGTATCGACGGGAACCACTCGGCCGACCCGTCGCTTCCGTTGACACGCGGCCAGAGTCACGACGAACACCGAAGTCGCCACGGGGTGTGACGTTGGCGAGTACCCGTTTCCGTCAGCTGCCGACAGCTGGGCAGGTCCGCGAGGAGTCGCGGATCATCCTTGTCTTGCCAGCGACCCCAACGGTACAACGTCGCATGGAACAAGGTCGCCTCGCGTGTGTACTCTGACGGCTGAACCACGATCCCTAATCCATCGGCGCCCACCGCTGAACGAGGACAACGACGATGATCTCGATCTTGCTCGCGGCTGCCCTGCTTTCGAGTTACCAGCATGCTGACGCCCTGGATGTGCTCCGGCAGTCTCACGACTTGGTGCAGTCACAGGACCCGGCGCCGTCCAGAGACCCGAGGCTGCGGGCCAAGAGGCTACGCGGGGAGTATGGGCGCTATCGCGCGAACAACGACTTGCTGTACTACCACCTCGATATTCGCGTTAGTCCTGAGGCAAGATCGATCGGGGGAAAGAACACGATTCGGTTTCGCATGTTGGACGACGATACTCGAATCCAACTCGACCTCCACAAAGACCTCGCGGTCGACAAGATCCTGTTCGACTCGAAGCCGCTTCAGTACACGCGGGAGTTGAACACCGTATGGGTCGACTTCCCGAAGACGCTCGAGTCCGGGCGAGACTACAGTATCGACTTCTATTACTCCGGTAGCCCCAAGAAGGTCGGCTACTTCGGAGGCCTCACCTTCGACACCGACCCGGCCGGTCGTCCATGGGTCTACACGGCGTGCGAGGGGCCCGGCTCCAGCTTCTGGTGGCCAGGCAAGGATCAGTGGCGCGACGAAGTCGAGACCATGGACATCAGCGTGGCGGTGCCGAACGGGCTCACCGATGTTTCCAACGGTCGATTCATGGGCAAGAAGGATCTGGGCGACGGGTACACGCGATGGGATTGGCGCGTCCATTATCCGATCAACTCGTACAACGTCTCGATCAACGTCGCGGCGTACCAACACTTCTCCGACCAACTCGGTGATCTTTCGCTCGACTACTACGTATTGCCCGAGGACCTGGAGCGCGCCAAGAAACAGTTCGCGCAGGTCAAGCCTATGATGAAGGCGTTTCTGCACTACTTCGGCGAGTACCCCTTCATCAAAGACGGCTACAAACTGGTTCAGGTGCCGTACTCCGGAATGGAACACCAGTCGGCCGTCACCTACGGCAACGGCTTCACCAACGGATACGGCAACAAGGACTGGACCGGCGTCGGGGTCAGCATGAAGTTCGACTTCATCATCATCCACGAGAGCGGTCACGAGTGGTTCGGAAACGCGGTAACCGCGTCCGACGTCTGCGACATGTGGATTCACGAGGGGTGGACGACTTACTTGGAGTGCATGTACGTCGAGCAAGTGTTCGGCTACGCGGACGCCCTCAAGTACGTCAACGGATACAAACCGAAGGTGCGGAACCGTCGGCCGGTTATCACGCAACGAGGCATCCATCTCGCCCCGCCCGGCGACCAGTACTTCAAGGGGGCGCTCTTCTTGCACACGCTGCGCAACGTCATGAATGACGACGCTATGTGGTGGGCGCTCGTGCGCGCGGTATACGACACCTTCAAGTACCAGAGCATCCGGACCGAGGACTTGTTGCCGCTGTTCAACAAGCGGTTCGAAGCCGACCTCACTCCAATATTCGATCAGTACCTGCGTCACGCTCAAGTGCCGGCGCTCGAGTTGGTGTTCGATGCATCCGAGGGCCACGTCGCTTACCGCTGGAAGGCGGCCGAAGCTGATTTCGCCATGCCCATCCGCGTCGGAGATCGCGAGGCGTGGACGACGATCACACCGACCACGAAATGGCAGACACTTTCGACCAAGCTCGATAACGAGAGCTTCGAGGTCGCCACCGATTTGTACTACATCAAGATCGCAAGGCGCGTGCTCGCGCTTCGTTGAAGGGGGTATCGGGTGTTTACCAAGAACACGCGGAAATCTTTTGCCGCTACCGTGGGATTGCTGGTTGTGTGCGCGGCCTTCTGGGCTCGAGCCCAAGAAGGCAACAAAGCCGACCCGCTGATTCCGCCGGTGGTCACGCCAGGGACATTCGGCACCCCCGACGCGGCGGGCACGCCGCCCTCCGACGCGATGGTTCTATTCGACGGCACCCACTTCGATCACTGGGAGACAACGAAGGGTGCCGAGGTGAAATGGAAACTGATCGACGGCGCGATGGAAGTGGTCAAGCGTGGCGGCACCATTCGAACCAAGCAGAAACTCGGCTACGGGCAATACCATGTCGAGTGGCGCACGCCCGCGGAGGTCAAAGGGTCGAGTCAAGGCCGTGGCAACTCCGGTGTCTTCCCGCTCGGTGGCCCGGAAGTTCAGGTCCTCGATTCATATGACAACGCCACCTACCCCCATGGGCAGGCGGGTGCGATCTACAACCTCTACCCGCCGCTCGTCAACGCATGCAGACCGCCCGGCGTCTGGCAGAGCTACGACATTATCGCGCACGCGCCGATCGTCGACAAAGAGGGGAAGGTCATTCGGAAGAGCGCTTACACGGTTCTGCACAACGGTGTGTTGATTCAGGACAACATGGAGGTCGGTGGCGGCATCGGCAAGACCGGCCAACTCAGCCTGCAAGACCACGGCAATCCGGTTCGCTATCGAAACGTCTGGTTCCGACCGTGGAGAGAGCCCATTCCACGAGCCAAATGAGATCGTAATAGTGTCGACACTGATCTTCGAGAACTGCAGATACGCCGGCTTTCCTCGAGCTGTAGAAAAGGGTGCGTCGTGAAGTGGACACTCCAATTGCCCGTGCTGTTCCTGTTCGCGGCGACCGCCTACGTGCTCTTCGGTGGACAGGCCGGCGGCGAACCCGATCTCCAGAATTCCGACGTTCAGAAGCCCGACCTTCAAGAGCCGAGCACAACAAAGAAGATCGTTTTCATCGCGGGTGGGCGCAGTCACGCCAACGGTAGTCACGAGCACCGGGCGGGATGCATGCTGCTGGCCAAGCGGATCGGAGCGCTCCCTGGCTACAACGCGGTGGTCGTGACCGAGGGTTGGCCCGAGGACGAGACGGTCTTCGAGGGCGCGTCGGCGGTGATCTTCTACACCGACGGCGGGGGCGGTCATTACGTCAACAAGCGTCTCGACAGTTTTGACGCGCTCATGAAGAAGGGGGTCGGGCTCGGAACCGTGCACTACGGCGTCGAGGTTCCCAAAGGCCGCGCCGGGAACAAGTTTCTCGAGTGGACCGGTGGGTATTTCGAAACCGATTGGTCGGTCAATCCGGTCTGGACCGCCAACTTCGAAAGCTTCCCGAAGCACCCGGTTGCGCATGGGCTGAAGCCTTTTGAGATTCACGACGAGTGGTACTACCACATGCGCTTCCGTAAGAAGATGGAGGGCGTGACACCCATCCTCTCGGCGTTGCCCGGCGCCGATTCACTGAAGCGCAAGGATGGCTCCCACAGCGGTAATCCTGGCGTCCGCGCGGCCGTCTTGCAGCGCAAGGAGAAGCAACACGTCGCTTGGGTCGCCACCCGCCCCAAGGGTGGCCGCGGCTTTGGCTTTACCGGCGGGCACTTCCACCACGTTTGGCAAAACGACAACGTTCGACGCATGGTCCTCAATGGCATCGTCTGGATCGCAGGCGGCGAAGTCCCGACCGGCGGTGTCTTCTCCGATACTCCCGACGACAAAGAGATGGACGCTAACCAAGACAAGCACGGCAAGCTCGACAAGCGCGTCTTCACCTATCCCTAGCCCGGACTATTCATCAGGCGGAGTCGTTATGCGCCCGAAAGGGCGCCAATCGTACCGAGCGCGGACAGCGGAGGACAATCGAGGGATGATCAACGGAACACAGGCTGCGATTTCCGTGAAGATCCAGGCACGACGCC